>JAGCYC010000075.1 GCA_017961015.1 Bacteroidales bacterium
GATGAAAGCCTTTGCCTGCTCCACATACCTGGCGGCCTTGCAGGGGTTCTTCAGGCGCTTGACTTCAAATACCGGCAGGGAACCGTCCTTGAGGGTGAAATCCCTCAGGAAGGTGTCCAGGGGATGCCTGTCCACCCCGTGGGTTATGGTTGCGTCTATTATCCATACGCTGTCACGTTCCACTTCGGCTATGGCGACGTGGATAAGGTTCAGCTCACCGTTTCCTGTGGCCTGGGAGATGGCGCTGTCCATAGAAGATCCGTCCAGGCTGTAGTCCTGGGGGATGCCTACGAAGATAAGGTCTCCGGTCTGCAGTTTACGGGACCCGTTGCAGGCGGTTACGGCTGCAAGTAAAAGAAGCAGTATTATGCGTTTCATAGGTTTCGGATAGCCTGGGCTACGTTTTCCAGCAGCCATTTGGGGGTGGAGGTGGCTCCGCATACGCCCACCGAAGCCCCTTCCGGGAACCAGGAGGCGTCCACGTCGGAGGGCCCTTCGCAGATATGGGTACGGGGGTTGACCCTGCGGCACAGGTCGCTCAGCACTTTCCCGTTGGAAGAGGAGCGCCCCGCCACGAATACTATCACGTCGTGGCTTGCGGCAAATTCCGAAAGCCTGCGGTGACGTCCCGCCACCTGGGCGCAGATGCTGTCGTGGACGGTGAGGCTGGCCACGTGGGAGCGCAGAAGGGAGCAGACCCGCTCATATTCTTCGGGGCTCTTCGTGGTCTGGGAAAAGATTTCGGCAGGTTTGTCGGAGGGGATGCGGCCTTCCAGTATGGCTTCCGACAGCATCTTCTCGTTTTCCACTACCAGGGCATCGCCGCCCACCTGGCCCAGCAGGCCAAGGACCTCGGCGTGGCCCACCCTGCCGAAGATGACAAGGCTTCCGCCCAGGGCTTTCACGCGGCTGTGGGCATCGCGTATGCGGCTCTGGAGCTGGAGTACCACGGGGCAGGTGCAGTCGGTAAGCAGAAGCTTGCGCTGCCTGGCCAGTTCGTATGTGGAAGGTGGTTCGCCGTGCGCCCGGATGAGGACCTGAGAGCCGGATGGAACCTCGTCCAGGCTGTCCACAGTTACCAGGCCCATCTTGCGAAGCCTTTCCAGCTCGGCTTCGTTGTGCACTATGGCCCCGAGCGAGTATAGTTTCCCGTCCCGCTCAAGGCAGGCTTCGGCCTGGGAAATAGCGCGGATGACCCCGCCGCAGAATCCCGATGCCGGATCTGTCTCTACTTTTAGCATGTGGGTGCTTCCAATAGGGAAAAACGGCCCTGGATAAGGCCTGTGGCCCAGGCGAGCTCCTCCTCCATACTCATTGCGCTGTTGTCAAGGACAAAGGCATCGGCTGCCTGGCGCAGGGGAGAAACTTCGCGGTGGGAATCTATGTAGTCGCGTTCCCTCAGGTTTTCCAGGACGTCTTCCAGCACGGGTGCCTGGCCTTTGGCGCAGAGTTCGTCAAAGCGGCGCTGTGCCCGGACTTTTTCATCGGCAGTCATAAATATCTTGAGCTGGGCGTCGGGGAAAACGGTGGTGCCGATGTCGCGTCCGTCCATCACCACCCTTCCTTCACGGGCGAAGCTGTGGAGCCGCTCGTCCACCCATTCCCTGACGAAGGGGATAGCCGATACCGGAGACACGTGGGCCGATACCTCCAGAGTCCTTATCTGCTCCTCGATGCAGCGGGCGCCGCTGTACAGCAGAGATTTGCCTGCGCTCCTTTCGAAATGCAGCTCCAGGCCGCCGAGCGAGGCCCTGAGGGCTTCGCTGTCTATGGAGCCGTCTTCCCTTACCAGACCCTTTTCCATTGCGTGGAGGGTTACGCCGCGGTACATTGCGCCGCTGTCCAGGTACAGGAGCCCCAGACGGGCCGAAAGAGCCTTGGCAAAACTGCTTTTTCCGGTGGAGGAATAGCCGTCTACTGCGATGATTATATCGGGTACGTTCATAGATTGGTTTATCAGACACAAATGTAGAAATTTTTTACGATATTTGTACAAATTATAAGCTATGCGAGTCCTGATTGTAGACGACGAACGTGCCATCCGCTACTCCCTGAAAGAGATCCTGGAAATGGAATCCTATCAGGTAGAAGTGGCCGAAAACGGCGAGGAGGGCCTTCAAAAGGCCGAAAAGGAAAAATACGACGCTATCTTCTGCGATATCAAGATGCCCCAGATGGACGGTACCGAAATGCTCACCCGTCTGGTGGAGGAAGGGATAGAGTCGCCGGTGATAATGATATCCGGCCACGCCGATATTTCCACTGCAGTGGACTGCATAAAGAAAGGTGCCTATGACTTCATAGAAAAGCCTCTGGACCTGAACCGCATCCTGATCACCCTGAAGAACGCCACCGACAAGGCCAGCCTCGTGAGCCAGACAAAGCTGCTCAAGAAAAAGGTATACGGCCAGCAGATGATAGGGGAGTCCCAGGGCATCCAGCACGTTCGTGAGATGGTGGAGAAAGTGGCACCCACCGATGCCAGCGTACTTATAGTGGGAGCGAACGGCTCCGGAAAGGAACTGGTAGCAAGGGCCCTTCATCAGCAGAGCCAGCGTTCGATGATGCCATATGTGGAGGTCAACTGCGCCGCCATTCCCTCCGAGCTGATAGAGAGCGAACTCTTCGGCCACGAGAAGGGCTCGTTCACATCGGCCATAAAACAGCACAAGGGCAAGTTCGAGCAGGCCGACGGCGGCACCCTTTTCCTGGACGAGATAGGCGATATGTCGCCCGCCGCACAGGCCAAGGTGCTGCGCGTGCTCCAGGAACGCAAGATTTCCCGCGTTGGCTCCGACAAGGACATCACCGTCAACGTAAGGGTGATATCGGCCACGAACAAGGACCTGCAGGAAGAAATCAGGAAGGGGAATTTCCGTGAGGACCTCTATCACCGCCTGAGCGTGATCGTGATAAGGGTGCCCTCCCTGGACGAGCGCAAGGACGATATCCCCCTGCTGGTGGATTTCTTCAAGGACCAGATCTGCTCGGAGAGCGCAATGCCCCGCAAGGAGTTTTCCAAGGAGGCCGTTGCGATGCTTGAGAAAAAGAGCTGGACGGGCAATATCCGCGAGCTCCGCAATGTGGTCGAGCGCCTGCTCATCCTGGGCGGCAATCCCATCAGCGAGGCCGATGTGAAAGACTACGTGATATGAAAAAACTGGTAAGGAACATCCTTATTGCCATTGCAGGGCTGCTGGTGCTGCTGCTGGTGGCGGTTCAGCTGGTGCTGAGTCCGCGTACCCTAA
>JAGCYC010000076.1 GCA_017961015.1 Bacteroidales bacterium
CCAAATCTCTGCTAAGCAGGGGAATGGCCGTTGAAGATATCTGCGAGATTACCGGGCTCCCGGCAGAAAAATTCACCGATTAAGCTCACGGCGAATCCTGCGCGGGGGCTTGGCAGGCGGAAAGGGATTGGGGCTTCGGACGGCGTAGCCGCCCGTGGCTTCGTGAAAGAGGGGCCCACAGGCGATTGGAGAACCGACGGAAGCGTGCTTCCGTCGGGACGACAAGAGACTATGGGAGGGATAGCCCCGAAGGGGCGTACCGGTCCGAAGCCCCAATCCCTTCCGCCTGGTGGCCAAAAATAACGGCGACTTCAGCAATTGAAGCCGCCGTATTATTGCAAGAAGAACTCCCCTACCAGCTTACGCGTCGGGAGTAGGTATTGCCGAAGCGGTCTGTTACGGAGACGGTGCCGGAGGCGGGAGAAGCCGTGGCCGGAGCGCGGAAGATGGTCACCAGATAGCCGTTGGCATCGTAGGAATCCTTGGCCGTGTATTTGACCATCCCGGCAAGGCTGCCGCCGTCCTTATTGGCGAAAGTCTTGTACCAGGAGCGGAACTCGGTATCGCCAGCGTCGTAAATCTTTTGCTTAATAGGGTCTGTCGATTGACCTATGACGCTCTGGGTATCGGGCGAAACAAGTCTGGTCATTGTCACAGGCGTGCCGCCATCCGGTTTCCATACAGGTAACTCCCACTTTTCGTCCCAAAGGAATACGTTCGCATAAACGTAGTCGTCATCGTAGGCACCACGGGGATAGGCGTGAAGCTGATAACTTTCCGTAAGGGCGCCGCTTCCATCCTTCATAACAGCCACGCCGCTTGAATAGTCCCAGTCGCGCCAAGTGTAAGCGGGAGCGCCTGCCGAACAGTATCCGGTGCTGACGCCCTGGAAAACTCCACTCTGGCGTGTTACGGGATGGAAACGCCAGGTGATTTCGCCATTGTCCACCTCCACGATGGTAAAGCCGCGGGGCGTGCCGGCCGCCAGATAATCGTTAGTCCACAACTCACCGGTAGAACGGGCAAGGGTATGCACCTGCACACGTTTGTGGCGGTGACTTCCTGGATAGACGTAATTGAAGCCCACGTGCGTGTGGCCTGCCCAGGCGTGTATCTCGAAATACTGGTTGATGAGATTGCCATAATCGGCTCCGTGCTCGGCGGGGTGCGTGCCCCCGGTACGGTCTGCGCTGGTGAGGCGCTTGAACATAGGGGCGTGGGAGAACACCATAAGTTTTGTGCTCACGGGTACTGTCGCAAGGTCGTTCCTGAGCCAGGTCCAGATATCGTCGGAAAGGCCTTCCGTCATACCGGTAAGTTGATTCCCTTCATCGGGATTCTGACTCATTATGATGTTATCCACAACCACGAAGTGGATGCCGCCGATATTGAACGAATAATTGCGGGGGCCGTAGTATGACTCAAAGACCGCCGCCCCTTCGTCGTCGGTGGTTGCGGAAGGATTGTTGTCGTGGTTGCCTATGACGTTGTAGGTAGGATAGCCAAGCCTTGCAAGCCCGGTATTGTAGTTTGCGAACAGGGACATATTCTCGTGCACGATGTCACCCAGGCAAATGCCGTACACCTCGCGTCCGCTGATACCGGCCTTTACATCGGCCAGTTCGTCATAAAGATCTTCACAGGCATCGAGGGATTTGTAGGCAATCTTGTCAAGGGTCCAATTATTGGCACGGGGCTGCGGATCGGCCGTGATGAGCAGGGTGTAGCGGTTGGGATTGTCCACCGCGGTCAGGGTGAAATCGCCGAAATTATATATCCCGTTCGACGGGGTGATATCGGCCTTGGCCTTGTAGAACTTGGGAATGCCGCCCTCAACCTGAGGCTTGTAGCCGGAGGGCGTGCTCACGTGGACGAATTTCACGGAGGAAAGGTCGGAGGTTATATAGAAGGAACCGTCCAGCATAGTGCGCACGCACTGCTTTCCGTCGGAGACCACCACTCCTTCGAGGCCTTTGCCGCTGTTGTCCACTACCCTGCCGGTAACGTTGTAGTCGTCAGGAGGAAGGACTTCCTCGATGACATCGGCAATCTCGAAAGAGCTTGCCAGGGCCGATGGTACAAAGCTGAACTCGGTCATTTTTACCAGCTTGCCTGCGCCCAGAGTGGCCGATGTCTGCTTTACCTTTGTCATCGTGCGGTGCATTGCGTCTTCCATCACCACGGTAAAGCCAGCCGAATACGTGCGGGCTGGTACTACCAGGAAGAGTTCAAGGGCATCGGTTTCGGACAGGGGCTTGTTCACGCTCAGGCTGACTTCGCTTCCCTCGCCAGTCGGAGTAATCGTCGCATTCTGGTAGTCGATGGTGAAGTCTCCGCAGACCTGCTCGCTGTCATTACCCTTGAAACGCACTGAAACCAGATTCGAAGCGCTCACACCCGCATCTTTTTTAAGCGACAGATGCACGGTGGCCGTAAGGTGATTCATAACGATCGGGTCGGAACCGTTCTCGGCGTAAGCGCACAGCGGCGCAGTGTTGGGCGCGTATGTGCCCTCGGCGAAGGTCTGGGTTCCCGGCAGCGTGATCGTGCTTGCATCCTTGTAGAAGCGGGAAGGATACAGTATCCTGTACGGCGTGCCGATAACTCCGGGGAAGGTGAAGTTTGCCGCCCTCTGCCCGGCCGTCACTCCGCTGAGGGGCTCGGACTCGGTGCCGTTCAGCGAGAGTCGGTCACCCTCTGACCAGTAAACCGGGCGTTTGCCTTCGTCGGAGTCGCCCATATAAGTACGCGACACTCTGGCCACGCTGCTTGGGGCCGATACACCGATGATGGTTACGTTCCTGTTGTCCTGGTCGGACTCTGGAATACGGCTGCAGGACACTGCCACGGCAAGGACCGCCATAGGCAGGACGATGGTTTTTAGCAAATCTTTCATGGTCGGGGAAGAATACTTATCAGCGATCGACGAACTTGGCGATGCGGCGCTGGAGGTGTTCGCGAACATCCTGCCAGCGGTAGTAGGGTCCCTGGACGGCGGGGACATCGGCAAAACTGGCTTCCTCGCCGTTGAGAAGCACCTTCACAAGGGTATCGCCCTCGCCGCGGCGCTTCTGGAAGAACACCAGCTGGATGTTGGTACCCATACAGGAACGGAAAGTCTGGAACCAGAAGACAAGGTCATCGGCATCGCGCGGGGTATAGCCGAAGTTGTCGATATCCATCAGCATAAGCAGGGACATCACCACGTGGTCGTGGCCGAAGCGGAGGTCTGCGCCGCGGCTGCCGGACGAAAGCCTTGCATCGGCCTTGGCAATGATGTCGTCCACGATGGAGGAGTTGGGTGTCTGGTAGGGATAGTACTCCCGGAAACGCTCGTAGCCGTCGGTTTCCCAAAGGATGGCGTATTCCTCAGGAGTGAAGATTCCGGAGACGTCCATACGCTCCTGCTCGGGGATGGAATTCATTCCGCCCACGAACATATACAGATTGAAGAAAAGGTCGTATACATCCTTGCCCTGGAGAGCCTTGTCGGGATCTACGAAAAGGCGGGCAAGTACATCCTTGTACTGGGGGAAACGCCTCAGGAAGAAATGCTCCGAGCTTTCCGAATAAGGAAGCGTCATCGCAGGACCGGAATAGCGGAAAGCATTCTTGCTGTCGTTGGGACGGGTGGCCTGGGCGTCCAGTTTGCCCTGGTGGGCGTAGACTGCGGCCTTGGGCGCTTCCCTGGAAATGGAACTCACGAAGGACGACATACTGATGATGGCCCGCACCGAAGGTGAAGAGCAGGCATCCACGCTGCTCCCCTTCCCAAAAGCGGAAGGGAACGACTTCACCATATTCCGGGCTATCCACTGATGCTGCTGCCATCCAAGGGGAGTGAGGTCTCCCACCTTGTACTGACCCTCCTTCCAGAAGGCTTCGAGCTGCTCCTGCAGGCGGGCACCGTACGGCGTGACATTGTTCTCGCGGGAGGCCTCCTGAAGCATCTCGAGGATTACCGTATAGGCCTTGGGAGTGTATGCATAGCGGCTTCCGTGGCGGCCGTAATGGCTTACATAGACAGGCTCGTAGCCCTTGGGCGCAGGCGTGGCCTTCTTGGCCGAGCAGTCATACACGCAGTCCAGGCCGGAGGACTTGTTCCAGTCGGAAAGGACTTCTTCCCTTACGCCGAAGCGGCCAGTGCCAGCGGCTTCCTCGGAGTAACGCTCGGCAATATAGAAATGGGTGTAGAGACCGCGCTCACCGGCGTGGTCATAGGCCCTCTTGTTGTCGGTGGGATAGTTTACCACATTGGTGACGGGGTCTCCCTCGCCGCGGACACAAAGTGTAGTGGAGCCGCCCCCGTCCATATTGAGGGCATACTGAGGGTTGAAATTCTTCACGAGGAAGCGGGTGAGCTCCCTTGCAGTCATACCCTCGCCGATTCCCTTGCGACGACCGTCTACCGCAACCATCAGGAGATGATTCTTCCCGGTAATGGCCATCGCGGTACGGGGATGCCTTACGCCCTGGTGGCGGGAAGGGTCCTCGTATTCCAGCTTTGCAATCTGCTCCGGGGTCAGGGAAGAATCGGCAAAACGTTCTCCCATAGGGTCGTAGTCGTAGATAAGGACCGGAGCGCTGGAAAGGATGTTGGGCTCCGTGCAGCTGGAGTAGAAGGCCCTCTGGCCGGCGAGGTCAAGGCCCTTTGCCTCCTTGCCGATACGGACGCCCTGAAGGCCGTCCGTGTAGATTGCACCCTCGCTCTTCCAGTTGGGGACCGGCTGGTCCATCACTATATCGGCCGGCATACAGGAGTACATCTGGCCGTCCACCTTGATTACGACGGAAGGCTGCTCATAGGCTGCATTGAGCGCGACTATGGCGTTCTTTTCCTTGAAAACGGTGGATGTGACCTTGGCTTCCGGAGAATAGGCAAAGCGCAGTGCATAGCGCGGATTGGAAAGGTCCAGGTCTATCACGAAGACCTGCTGGGCGCTGCCGGAGACCTCATCTATTCCGGAGAAGGTATAGTACTGAATGCCATCGGCTACTGTCTTGGAACTCCAGCCCTCGCCGGTCGGGGCCTGTGCATAGGCAAAAATGGAGAGTGACAGGGCTAAAACAGAGAGCCAAACGGCCTTGAAACGAAGCTGCATCATAGGAATCTTGTTTATGTATTTCAAAGTTAAACATTTTTTTGTAATTTTAACCCCAAATTGGATAGCTATGAAAAAGTATATCTTGATTACGGCACTTGCAGTGCTATCGGCAATTGCCTGCAAGCCCTCTCAACCACAGGGGCTGCTAGTTATGTCCTTCAATGTACGCAATTCCGGCGCAGCCGACGGCGAAAACTGCTGGGTTAACCGCAGGGCAGCCGCTGCAGCAATGCTCAACAGCCTTAATCCCGACGTGGTGGGCATGCAGGAAGTCCTCCCCGACCAGCAGGAAGCGATAGAGGCCGATTGCCCCCAGTACACCGCCTACGGCATAGGCCGGGACGACGGCGTGAACGGTGAAAGGATGACCGTAATGTACAATCACGACGTGATAGAATTCAAGGACGGCGGCACCTGGTGGCTGTCCGACACCCCCGACGTACCGTCGCTTGGCTGGGACGCCAAATGCTTCCGCACGGCCACCTGGGTCCTGCTCAAGGATACCCGCAGCGGAAAGGAATTCTACTTCGTGAATACGCATCTTGACCACAGGGGAGCCGATGCCCGCCGCAACGGGCTGGCTATGGTAGTGGCAAAGATCAAGGAAATGAACCCGGACGTCCCTATGGTCCTTATGGGCGATTTCAATGTAGAACCCGGAGACCCTGCCCTGGAGGCCCTGGACGGCCTTATGCTGGATGCCAGGAGCACGGCCAAAGTAACGGAAGACACCCCTTCGTTCAACGGCTTCGACCTGGAAAGGCATAAAGTCATAGACTACATCTATTATTCCGGCTTCGGCAGCGCCGAATCCTTCCGCGTCGTCACCGAGCAGTATGAAAACGCCAAATTCGTCTCCGACCATTATCCCATAATCTCAGAATTAGTTTATTAGAGATGTTTATCTTCGATTTCCTGAACGCTCCCGGCAAGAATGACCCCCAGGTACCCGCCGAGAAAGTTGACAAGACCTACAAACGACTGAGACTTCAACCCTTCCTGGCAGCCACCTTCGGCTACGCCCTGTACTATGTGTGCCGCCTGTCGATGGGCGTAATGAAGCAGCCCATCATCGATGCCGGCCTCCTGAACGCCACTCAGCTGGGTATCATCGGCGCCTGCCTTTACTGGGCCTATGCCGTGGGCAAACTCATCAACGGCTTCCTTGCCGACAGCGCCAACATCAAGCGCTTTATGGCCACCGGCCTGGTGATTTCCGTGGCTATGAACTTCACTATGGGCATACTTGGCATCAACGCCCTGGGCGGTACAATTGCCAACTCCACACTGTTCATCAGCTTCGCGGTGTGCTGGGCAATCAACGGCTGGGCACAGTCGATGGGAGCCCCGCCTGCAATCATATCGCTGTCCAGGTGGTTCCCCCTGCGCATACGCGGCACCTTCTACGGTTTCTTCTCCAGCTCGCATAACATCGGCGAGGGCCTGTCCTTCGTTTTCGTGAGCGCCGTGGTTGCCGCCTTCGGCTGGATATGGGGCTTCTTCGGAGCCGCCCTGGCCGGAGTGCTGGGCGTGCTCATAATAGTGTTCTTCCTGCACAACAGCACGGAGAGCAAGGGACTCCCGTCCATCGAGACCCTTGCCGGCGAGCCTCAGCCCAAGGAAGTTCCCGCCGCCCAGAAGAGGGCCGAAACCCGCCGCCTCCAGGCCCTGGTGGTGCGCAATCCCGGCGTATGGATCCTTGCCCTCGCAAGCGCCTTTATGTATATGAGCCGATACGCCATCAACGAGTGGGGCATCATCTTCCTGCAGGAAGCCAGGGGCTATTCCCTTGCCGAAGCCGGTGCTATCGTGGGTATCAACCCCATCTTCGGCGTGCTTGGAACAGTATTCTCCGGCTGGCTGTCCGACGCAATCTTCAAAGGCGACCGCAAGTATCCCGCCTTCGTGGCCGGCATACTGGAGGTTATCGCCCTTGTACTCTTCCTGTTCGGCGGTCCGGCAAAGTGGGTGAGCATCCTTGCAATGGTGCTGTTCGGCATAGCCATCGGCGTGCTTATCAGCTTCCTCGGCGGCCTTATGGCCATTGACCTCGTACCCCGACAGGCTACGGGCGCAGCCCTCGGCATCGTGGGTATGGCTTCCTATGCCGCAGCCGGCCTGCAGAACGTCGTGACCGGCCTCCTGCTGGACAACCACATCGTTGACGGCGTGCACGATTTCACTTATGTAAGCATCTTCTGGATAGGTGCGGCAACAATTTCATTCCTGCTGCCGGTACTTAACTGGAAACGTAAACAACAGGAGATATAAGCTATGAAAAAAGTTCTGTTTTTACTTCTGGGCGCATGCCTGTGCCTGCTTTCATCGGCCCAGACAAAATGGTATGAGGGCTACGAGGCCGGCCTCGGAGGCAAGCTGCTGCCTACGGAGAACCCCTATCACAGGATAGACACCTCCAAGTATGCCTTTGTGGGCCACGAGAAGAATCTGGTCATGTGCTCGGGCGGGCTCACCCTCCACTTCAAGACCAATTCCAGGAACGTCAGGCTGCTTCCGGAGTTCGGCTTCATGTACACGGGCCGCACCACCAACCAGCTGGCCGTAATGGGCTTCGACATGTACATACGCAAGGGTAACGACTGGCTTTGGGCCGGTGCCGCTGTCACCAGGCCTGGCAAGGAAGACCAGCCCGTAAACATAGTCTCCGATATGGACGGGACCGAGCACGAGTGCCTTATCTACCTCCCGATGTACAGCGAACTCCGCAGCCTTAAAGTGGGCCTGGACGAGGGTGCAAGTATGATTCCCTGCGAGCCCGATTCCAAGTACAGCGTGGTTTTCCACGGTTCCAGCTTCACGATGGCGGTATCGGCCTCCCGTTCGGGAATGGGCTATCCTATGCAGTTCGGCAGGTACACGGGGCTCAATGTGCTGGGCCTCGGAATGAGCGGAAACTGCAAACTCCAGCCCGCCTTCGCAAAGGCCCTTGCCGATGCCAAATGGGACGCCCTGGTGCTGGACACTTTCTCCAACCCCACGGTGGCGCAGATAAAGGAGAGGCTCTTCCCCTTCATCAAGACAGTCCAGGCCGCGCACCCCGGCAAACCTCTCATTTTCCAGAGGACCATATACCGCGAAAACCGCAACTTCAACCGGAAGGTGGACGCAATTGAGGCCGAGCGCATCCAGGTGGCCGATTCCCTTATGGCAATAGCCTGCAAGCGTTACAAGGA
>JAGCYC010000077.1 GCA_017961015.1 Bacteroidales bacterium
AAGAACACTGCCTGGATGTCTGCTGCGTGGCCACACCGTCGATTGTCTGCAAATTTACGACAGACAATCAACGATTTTGCGGCATTATCGACTATTGTCTGCTGAAAAAAAGCAGACAATAGACACTTGGGCAGCGTGGATGGGGAGCCCGCCGCGAGGAGGCCCTTATCCCGGAGGCCCCCGGAGCGGCGCTGGCTTAGCCGCCGAGTCGCGCTATGCGAGGCGGCGTCCCTTCCAAGTCCATACTGGCCACACTCGCCTTATCGGGGGCACAGAGGCCCGTTTTTGCCCCCGGCGCAGGATTTTTCGGCCTGTCGGGGGCAACCAGCCCCTGTTTTTGCCCCCGGCGCGTGTTTTTTCGCCTTGTCGGGGGCACCAGCCCCTGTTTTTGCCCCCGGTGCAGGATTTTTCGGCCTGTCGGGGGCACCAGCCCACGTTTTTGCCCCCGGCGGCAATTAAAACGCCGGAGGACGCGCCTGCATTCGCGCATTCACCGGCGCAATGCGGTATAATCTTGAAATAAAGAGCGGCAAACTCAAGATTTAGTCATGAGTATTTCTGTGTGGGTGTCCGTGGAGTAGACGAGGATGCTGCTGTCGGAACGGACTTCCTTTACAATCAGGGTGTCATTCCATGTCAGAGTGTCTGAGGAAAAGAAGATATCGACACGGCCGGGATCTTCTTCACTGCAGTATAAGTGCCAGTTGAATTCTCCTGCGGCCGCTCCTTCGACAGTCTTCCACGTGGATGTCCCAGCGTTCATATTTTTAGCCAGGAAATTTACTTTATACTGTCTGCCGGGCCAGGGGATAGTCCATTCTCCGGGGAGGATGGCGCTCAGGTTGGTAGCGTAATAAACAAAGCTGAGCCCCTGATACTCTGTTTCGGTACTCATAACAAGATGATTCCCGTCCAGTACGCTTAGCTTGCATACCACTGGAGCGGACTCTTTATGAGTAAGGGTCACCTGATTATTGGCAAAAGACCAGGAATATACTGTCGAGTTGTTTCCATAAATGAATTCAATCTCTTTCTCAACCGGGTCAACGGCAAAGGCGGCGGCGGGATTATAAGTATCCTCGGACTGGCCGTTGTATATTTCAGTTATGCGGGTGCAGACCCATACTCCGGCGAGGTCTTTTTCCTGAAAGGGTGTTGGTTGGGGGTTTTGTTTTTTACAGGATGCAAACAGTGCCGTCAGGGCAAACAGGATAAGGAAGCGTTTCATAATTCTATCGGTTAGCAGTGCAAAAATATCCAATATTATTGTCTTGTGCAAGTGAGAAAAACGCTTTTTATCGGCAAATCTCAAAAAAATAGCGGCGACGCTAAGTATTTTCAAAATAAATACTTATCTTTGAATCCCGGTTGGATCAATCGGGATTTTTCATGTCCGGTATTTTACGCAACGCAAGCCTTCGGTATGTAGGCCTGCAGCAAGACACAGGCATATACGAACTGCAAAGCGCTCAGTTCGCGAATAAGTATTTCATTATAAGTGGTGAAGGAAGCCGTCGGCTAATGGCCTCGCCGGAAGTGGTCGGCTTCGGTTCCTATCTTTCCCTCCTGCCCGAAACCATAGATGCCCTCCGCTTCCGTTTTCCCTCTGGCGGCGATGTGGACATAATGACCATCCTCCGCGGCGGGCTCAACTACCCCATAGAGGAGGCTTGCTTCCGCTCTGGCGTACGTGTGCGCGATATGCATTTCGTATCGTGCGAGCGCATTATCGAAGACCACGTCATAACGGGGCTGGACATCAAGTATGAGAAGCTGCGCATCACCCAGGACCGCACTTTGGTGATCGGCGATATCATAGCAACCGGCGATACCCTGAAAATGTGTATGGACGAGGTCGTGGACCGTTTTCGCCGCAAGGGCGGCAGCATACGCAAGATAGTATTTTTCACCATCGGCGGTACCCGCGCAATACCTCTGATGGAAAGGATGACGGAGCAGATCGGCGCTCTTTTCCCCGGTTTCGAGGGCTTCGAATGCTTCTTCTACGAGGGCGTGTTCTCGGTCTATCGCGACAAGGGCGTGAGCGGGATCAACGTCCCCGACATCGACTTTTGCTGGAACGAAGGCATCGTCTCTCCGGAATTCCGCCGATACATAATGGATCGGCCTGACGCCCTTTTCGAAAAGTGCATAATCTACGACGGAGGTGCCCGCAGGTACGAAATCCCGGTCCATTTCCGCGAGGTGTTCGACTATTGGGAGGGCATATTGGAAAGGGCCGATAAGATAGATCCCTTCGCCCTGGCCTGCGAAAAGCTGGGCTACGCCGGGCCGATCGGCTATGAGGAATGGCTGGCAGAAACTGGCTTCGAAGACCTCCCCCAGAAGGGTCTCAGGCAGCTTTGGGAAGACGAACAGGCATTGCTCCGAAGGGCGGGAGAGCTCTCCGTCAGGGAGCTTGCCGAGCGCCGGATAAATGAAATATCTAACGTGTCTAAGCTATATGAGTAACAAGAAGTTCGATGTGGATTACACCGGCAGGCCGGTGGACCGCGCCGGTCGTAAGTCGACCCTGAGTATGTTTATGATTATGCTGGGATTCACCTTCTTCTCGGCAAGTATGTGGGTGGGCCAGAATCTCGCTGCCGGCCTGGACTGGTGGGGTTTCATCTGGGCGATGCTCCTGGGCGGCCTCATCCTGGCGGCCTACACCGGAGCCCTGGGCTGGATCGGCGCCGAGAGCGGCCTCTCGCTGGATATGCTTGCCCGACGCAGCTTCGGCTCCAAGGGCAGCTGGCTTCCCAGCGCGATGATCAGCTTTACCCAGATAGGCTGGTTCGGCGTGGGCCTGGCTATGTTTGCCATTCCCGTCGCAAAGGAGCTGATGGGACTCACCGTCACTCCCGACAGTATGCCCTGGCAGGGTTATCTTCTTGTGGCCGTGGCCGGCATCCTGATGACAGCCAGCGCCTATTTCGGCATAAAAAGCCTTACCATAGTGAGCTACATCGCCGTTCCTGCCGTAGCCATCCTTGGAACTGTGGCTATGATAATGGCGATATCTAAGGGCGATATGGGCCTTGTGGAGCAGTTCTCGCAGGGGGCCAAGGACCTTGGAGTAATCGCCGGCGCAGGCCTGGTGGTGGGCAGTTTCGTATCGGGAGGTACCGCCACGCCCAATTTCACGCGCTTTGCAAAAAGCGGAAAGGTGGGCCTTATCGTCACCGTGATAGCCTTCTTCGTGGGCAACTCGCTTATGTTCCTCTTCGGTGCCGTTTCCAGCATCTATGCCGGCGGTAACGACATTTTCGAGGTTATGCTGAACCTGAACCTCTTCTATATCGCCGTACTGGTCCTGGGCCTTAACATCTGGACCACGAACGACAACGCCCTTTACACCGCCGGCCTTGGCCTGTCCAACATCTTCGGCATATCCAAAAAGACGATGGTGCTCATCTCCGGAGTTATCGGAACCGTCGCCGCCGTATGGCTGTACTGGAACTTCTGCGGCTGGCTGAACGTGCTTAACTGCACCCTGCCGCCGGTAGGTATCATTCTGATAATAAGCTATTTCAGCAACAAGAAGGAGTATCTCGAGGGAACTGCCCCCGAAAAGGCGGTGAACTGGTGGGCAATCGTCGGCGTATTGCTTGGCGCCGTCGTAGCCAACCTGGTGCACTGGGGCTTCCCCGCCATCAACGGAATGGCCGTCGCCGCCCTCTGCTACCTTCCGGGCCTATGCATCAAGAAAAAGAGGTAGTCAGGTCGCGGGTTTCGGAGGCCGTCAGGCCGACCCCCTCCTCCCTCTCCGAGAAAAGTATTATCTTTGTCTTCAGCAAATATTTACGATTATGAAAAGAACATCTCTCCTCCTTTTCATTCTGTCAGCCCTTCTCTGCTTCGGCGTCAGCGCCCGGGCTCAGTGGCGTTATGTAGTTGACAATCTTCACTCGGACAGCACAAAAGTGTATTCCCGGGTAAAGAATAACGGCACAGACAGCAAGAAAGTTCCGTATCAATTGGGTGACGTCGCTTTTACCCTGGCCAACGGGGATACGCTCACCATCGCTCCGGCAGATTCGGGCCGCACGCACCTGGCCGAGATAATCCGCGAGGGGAAAACCCGTGGGAAGTGGTTTGCCACCGTTACAGTTAAAGGGAAAAAGTATTTCGTCGCAAACGAGAACCTGATGTTTGCCGATGGCAGCAAGGACTGGATCAATGAAAAAGTGAACCATCATACCCCGCTGGGTCATTGGTATTCCACTTCTATGCCCTATTGGCTCATCGTGCTCTTTGTGCTCCTTTCTTTCCTCTGTGCCATATTGGGCTCGAAGATGGATTTTGGCTCACGCTTCCTGGCGTGGCTTACGGTGCCCTTGCTGGCCTTGGCTGTTGGCTTGGAATGTCTGGGCATCTATGCGCTGGGGACCGATGTCCTCTGGTGGATGGATATGAAGGTATATGGTTTCGGGCCGGCATTCTGGTCCTGCCTGCTGATGTTTGTCGTGACCATCCTGCAGTTTGTAAGCATGCCGGTTATGGCCGGGTCCTCGGAAGATAGCGGCCTGTCTTATCTTGCTCCCCTGATCGCAACTGTCTTCGGCTTCATCGCGGCTCTTATCTGCATCATCATCGGCGGCGTCAGCAAGGGTGACGGCAGTACAATGGTGAATATCGGCTTCATCATCTTCGCGGTGGCGGTGGTCTTGAGCCTGCTGTTCACCTTTATCAACAACGTCAAGGTGCTCAGGCCCATTGGTGGAATTTTGTTTTCGCTGTTCATTCTCGTATGGACCATAGGCGTGCTGGCGATGGTTGTGCTTCTGATTGTCGGCATCATCAGTTTCTTCGCGGAGTCCGTCATTATGGTGGTGGGCTTCATCCTTGCCTTCTACCTGAGCAAGCGCTTCTTCCCCATCTATGAATTCATCGATGCGAGCGGTACTCTGGTCCGAGTGTTTGAAAAATGAAGCCGGCGGGGTGGAGATACCGACAGTGCTGCGCAAGAGACAAACGTGGTCGATGGTTCGGAGGCCGAAGGCCGACCCAGGGGGTCTGGGGGATTAGGCCCCCAGTAGTCGAAAGACAGGGTACGAAAAAAGACAGCCATGAAGCTGTCTTTTTTCGTGCCCAGAGCGGGAATCGAACCCGCACGACATTGCTGTCACAGGATTTTGAGTCCAGCGCGTCTACCAATTCCGCCATCCGGGCCTGTGGGGATGCAAATTTAGGGCAAATTCACTTAACTGCCAAATTTTTCCGTTATCTTTGCATCCTATGGAAGAGAGCATCTTCATAAGTCGCGAAGAGCGCTGCCGCATCCTGAGCGTGGATCATCTGGCCGATATCGCCCCCCTCCTGGGCGGTGAAAGCGAGCTTTTCCTGGTCTATGACGACAAACTGGGCCCGGCAGCCGGAGAAATCATCAAGGCGCTGCCCGTGCGCGGAGCCATCGGCCTGGAAGCCTCGGAGCAGGGGAAAAACCTCGAAACCGTTGCGGCCCTCTGCCGTCAGCTGATGGAAGCCGGAGCCTCCAGAAATGCCCTTCTGCTGGCCCTCGGCGGCGGAACCATCACCGACATCGCCGGTTTCGCGGCCGCTATCTACAAGCGGGGCATCCGCTGCGCTTTCATCCCTACCACCGTCCTTTCTATGGCCGATGCCGCCATCGGCGGAAAAAACGGAGTGAACCTGGACGGATACAAGAATATGCTCGGAACCATAGTCCAGCCGCAGCAGGTTTTCATCTGCCCCGAAGTGCTCGGGACACTGCCCCCGCGGGAATGGAAATGCGGCCTCGCCGAAGTCGCCAAAACCCTTTTCCTGGCCGATGCCCCCGCCTATGCCGCCCTCGTCGGAGAGGCGCCGGAGATGCCATCGGCCCTGCTGCCCTTCGTGCTGAAAGCCGCCGCCATAAAGGCCGGAATCGTGCGGGAAGACCCCTTCGAAAAAGGCGCCCGCATCAAGCTTAACCTTGGCCACAGTTTCGCCCACGCGATAGAACACGCCGCCGCTGAAGAAGGCGACGACATAAGTCACGGTGAGGCCGTAGCAATTGGAATCATCCTTGCGGCAAAGCTCTCCGAAGCCCAGGGGATAGCCTCTGAAGGCCTGGCACAAAGGCTGGAGGCCGATTTCACCCGCCTGGGCCTTCCCACCGCCTGCCCCTACGGGATGCAGCAGCTGCTCCCCGCCCTTCGCAACGACAAGAAAGGGCAGGATGGAAAGCTTCGTTATGTGCTTCCGGAAGCCCCCGGTAAAGTGGTACTAAAAAACCTGAACCCCGATGATCTGCACCTCGATACAGAATAAAGAGCTCCCGGAGATACTGCAGCTTCTGCGGCAGTTGGAGATGGCCGAAATACGCCTGGACCGCTGCGCCCTTGAAGACGAGGACATAGACATCCTCTTCAGCGAAAGCGACGTACCCCTCATTGCCACCTGCCGCCTGAGCGAGGAAGCCCAGGCCCCGGAGGTGCTGGAGAGGGCCATCGAGGCCGGCGCCAAGTACGTGGACCTGGAGATGGAGGCCCCCGCCGCCGTCGGAAGGCGCATCCGGGAGGCCTGCCGCCGCTGTGGAACAGTGCTCATCCGTTCTTTCCACAATTTTGACGGCACCCCGCCGCTGCCCCTTCTCCGCTCCTATGTGGAACGTGCCCGCAGCTTCGGGGCCGATATAGTAAAAATCGCCACCACCGCCAGATGCAAGGCCGATCTTGACGCCGTCGCCGCCCTCTACGACGATGCCCCCGAGGGCACCCTCGTTGCCTTCTGTATGGGCGAACTCGGCCAGCCCAGCCGTATCGGCGCCCTCGAAAAAGGGGCACCCTTCACATATGCCTGCCTGGACGGAGAACCGGTTGCCCCCGGGCAGATGGAAACGCAGGCAATGCGGCGCCGGGTCTACGGGAACTTCCGCTTTGTCCATAGCGCCGCCCCCATCCCTATGCCCTCGTCCAAGAGCTTTGCCCAGAGGGCCGTCATCGCAGCCGCCCTTGCCAGCGGCACCTCAGTACTGGACGGCTACAGCCCCTGCGGCGATTCCGAAACCGCCCTGAGCCTTGCCCAGAGCCTCGGCGCACAGGTGGAAAGAATTGACAGAAAGCTGATTATAAAAGGCATCGGCGCATCCAAAGGCTGCCTTGAGATAAACGAGATAAACGCCGGCGAATCCGGCTTCCTCTCCAGGC
>JAGCYC010000078.1 GCA_017961015.1 Bacteroidales bacterium
CCGCGGCTGAGCCATTTGCAGTAGGCCACGGCGTCGTCCCAGCTCACATTCACCACGGCGTCGTTGTCGCCGCTGGAGAAGCCGAAATCACCCCTCAGGGCCTTGTGCTCGGGGCGGAACTCCTCGAACTGGAGATTTGTGATCTCGCATTTGGACAGCTGGAAGGCCGATACGCTCACCCTGTGCTGAGGAGCCTCGTCATAGTTTACGGCCGAGGGGCTTGCCGTGCCCATAAGGAAGGTTCCGGCAGGGATATCCACCATATCCGGAAGGTTCTCTATGTCGAAGGGTTCCCACTGTTCCTGATCGGGTTCAGTGGACTGAGCGCTTCCCGCCTCTTTGTTCTGGCAGGCGCGGAAAGGGAGTATGGCAAGGAGAGCCATCACCCCAAGGTGAAGGTTTTTCATTATAAATATAAGTATAGGTTGCATTGGAAGGCTACTTGTAGCGGGAGAACTGCATCAGTTCACTATCGGCCTTTATCTTGTCTATTATGGCGCACACGAGGCGGAAGGTGCGGCTGTCGCGGGTGTACTGGGCGGGAGTTATGAAATTTACCCTGCCCTGCCTCAGAAGCTTCTGGGCCGTGCCTTTCTTGCCGGGCTTGGCCGGATCGAAGACAGCGATGGCATTGCCGCCGAACATATTCACGATCTTCATCGAAGGCACGTCGGTCTCTCCGTCGCCGAAGTAGATCATATTGGTGAAGGGGATGCGCTTGGCGTCGTCGGCGGTGGATTCGTTCACCTGCTTGGCGTCGCGTGAAGAGAAGATGCCCTTCTGTATCTTGAAAAGGAACTGGGTCTTTGCGGTATAGTCCACGGCTATTCCAGGCCATTCGGCCACGCCGTTTTCGTCGTAGATATAGCTCCCTGCAAATACGTGCTTGAACTCCCCTGCTATGGGCGAACCTTCGATGATCTCCTTGAGGCCGGAGGAATTGATGTAGTGCTCCACCTTCACCCCGCGGGAATGCCCGTAGGCGTTTACATTGCGGAACCATTCGCGCACGCCCTCGTACAGCTTGATATCGGCCCCGTAGCGGTGGAAATCCTCACGGGTGAGGCGTATTCCCTTGCGCCTGGCCTCGTCAAACATAAGCTTCATATAGGCGAGGATATTGGATGCATCCTGGCCGATGGCGATGCCGTCGCTCTTGCTCCAGAACTCCTCCGGAGTCTGGCCGATGGCCTGGATGAAACCGAATTCCTGCATATTCCCCGGCGACAGGGTGCCGTCGAAGTCGTAAATAAGGGCAACTATGGGTTTTCTTCTCATATCATTGCAAAGATACAAAAAAAAGGGCAATCCGAAGACTGCCCTTTAAAACTGTAAACCCGAAGTTTACTTCTTCACCTCGATGGTGACTACGCGGTTCTTGGCAGCGCCTTCGAACAGCTGGATGGAAGCACCGTGAGCAGCGCTCTCGATGTTCTCTTCCTTGGCACCGGCCTTCTTGAGGAGGTCTACCACGTACTTCACGCGCTGCTCGGAGAGCTGCTGGTTGCGGCGTGCGCTACCGGTCTGCTTGTCGGCATAACCGTTCACGTTAAGTTTGGCATCCTCGTTGACGGCAGTATCGGCAAAGTACTCAAAGTGAGCCTTTTCACGCTGGGACAGGGTGGTGGCACCGCAGTCGAAGTACAGGGTGATAGGGCCGGCGGGCACAACATCCACGGCGGTGAACTGACCGTTCTCATACAGATAGGTCTGGCCGTCTACCAGGTTGCGCACAGGGGCGAGTTCGTCCTCCAGGGCAGCGATCTTGTCCTTGAGTTCGGCGTTCTCTTTCTCGAGGGCGTCAACTCTGTCCTTAAGCTCGTTGTACTGATCCTCGGTGAAAGGAACAGGGATGATAACGGGAGTGATGGAGTCGTGACGGTCGAAGCCGGTCTTGCCGAGCTTGAAGATGAGGCCGAGGGTAGCGGAAACAGGGAACTCGTAGTGACCGAGCTTCTGCTGGTCGGCAGGGATCTGAAGGCCATACCAGGAAGCCTTTGCAACCATTCCGCGGATATCGAGGAAGAGGTTGATGCGCTTGCCAAGGTAGAACTCGTTCAGGATACCTCCACCGTAGGACCATTCGGGACCGGCAATAGGATAAATGCCGAGACCACCGGAGAGGTAGGGCTCAACATTCCAGATGCGGGTTTCCTTGTAACCCCAGAAAGAAGTGGTGAGGTTCCAGAGGAGGTCTGCGGTGATGAAGTGCTGCTTGGGATCGGTGATGGCGAAAGGATCGCCGTTTACGCTGTTACCAAGGCCGAGGTAGTTGATGCGGCCTCCGATGAAGGGAGCCCACCACTTACCGACGGAAGCCTGTACGGCGAGGCCGCCGAAGGCCTGGACACCGGGAACATTGCCACCGTTGGAAAGGTTGACGCCACCGTTGATACCGGCACCAATGCCGATAAAGGTGTTGTCAAAGAACTTGTTTGTCTCATATGCGCCACGGACGACTTTTCCGTTTTCGTCGCGGTTCGCATTCTCCTGAGCATTGGCGTTCAGAGAGATAAGAAGGCTTGCAGCTGCAAGGACTCCGAGAACAGTTTTGAAAATTTTCATATCTAAATTTTGTGTTTAAAATTCAATTTTAAGCCACTACACGCATAATTGCAATTGCAAATCTACATATTTTTTTCGGACAAGACAAACTTTGGACAAATATTTTTTCATTTGGCTGCGATTAAACGTATCTTTGCACAGAGATTTCAAGCCCCAATGCAGTTCAAACTCCACTCCGAATTCAAGCCGGCCGGGGACCAGCCCCAGGCCATAGACCAGCTGTGCAAGGCCTTGCAGCAGGGCATTCCGGATATGACCCTGCTGGGTGTGACCGGTTCCGGAAAGACCTTCACTATGGCCGGAGTCATCGAGCGCCTTCAGCGTCCCGCGCTTATCCTTAGCCATAACAAAACCCTGGCGGCACAGCTGTACGGAGAATTCAAATCCTTCTTCCCGCA
>JAGCYC010000079.1 GCA_017961015.1 Bacteroidales bacterium
GATGGCTCTCCTTGCCATACTCCCTTTCCGCGCCTGCCAGAACAAAGAGGCGGGAAGCGCTCAGTCCACTGAACCCGATCAGGAACAGTGGGAACCCTTTGACATAGAGAACCTTCCGGATATGGTGGATATCCCCGCCGGAACCTTCCTTATGGGCACGGCCAATCCATCGGCCGTAAACTATGACGAGGCTCCTCAGCACAGGGTGAGCGTATCGGCCTTCCAGCTGTCCAAGTGCGAGATAACCAATCTCCAGTTCGAGGAGTTCCGCCCCGAGCACAAGGCCCTGAGGGGCGATTTCGGCTTCTCCAGCGGCGACAACGACGCCGTGGTGAATGTGAGCTGGGACGACGCCGTGGCCTACTGCAAATGGCTCAGCCGCGGCACCGGCGACACTTACCGCCTCCCTACCGAGGCCGAGTGGGAATATGCCTGCCGCGCTGGAACGACCACGCTTTACAGCACCGGAAACAGCCTTCCTTATGCTATGCAGAAGCAGCAGGCCAACAACCGTGACCTCAAGGCTGCCTCGCTGGAAGTGGGGAAGACCCAGGCCAACGCCTGGGGCCTGTGCGATATGCACGGAAACGTGGAGGAATGGTGCCAGGACTACTACGGCCCCTATCCCGCCCGTGAACTGAACAACCCTGCAGGCCCTTCGGCGGGCGTTTTCAGAGTCACCCGCGGCGGCAGCCACAACACTCCTGTAGAGTTTCTGCGCAGTGCCAACCGCAGCGCCGCCACCCACGACGCCGCCACTGTGATGATAGGTTTCAGGGTGGTTTGCTCGGAGATTACCCCGGAGCAGTATGCCCCGCTGGACGATATTCCCCTCAATGCCGATGAAGTATCGCAGGGAGACTATTCCTGGAGCAAGCCCTCTGCCGCTCCTTTCTGGAAAGAGCCTATCCCCTTCGTAGTGGAGCCCAATGACGGCACTCCCTTCTACAGCCACAATCACCAGCCGGCCATCACCTGGTGCGACAACGGCGACCTCCTTGCCATCTGGTACACCTGCAATGCCGAGGCCGGCCGCGAAATGGAAGTGGTGGCATCGCGCCTCCGTGCCGGTGAGGACAGCTGGGATAAAGCATCCAGCTTCTTCAAGGTACCTGACAGGAATATGACCGGAAGCTCGCTCCTGAGGCTCTCCGACGGCACCCTCATCCATATGAACGGCGTAGGCCGGGCAGGGGAGTGGCAGGATCTGGCACTCTGTATGCGCCGCAGCAGCGACAATGGTGAAACCTGGTCCGACCCCGTGCTGGTGGAACCCCGCCACACCAAGCGTCATCAGGTTATCGCAGGCCCCATCATCCTCTCCGACGGCACCCTGGTGCAATGCTGCGATGCCGAGGCAGGCGGTAGCGGAGGCACCTCGGTGCATATTTCCAAGGACAAGGGCCTCAGCTGGGCCGATCCCTGGGACGGGAAAGCATCGGCCTTCAGTGCCGGAGGCACGGGGTCGTCCATCGCGGGCATCCACGCCGGCATAGTACAGCTCAAGGACGGCTCGCTAATGGCACTTGGCCGCGGCGACAATATCGGCGGGAAAATGCCGATGAGCATTTCCACCGACCTTGGAAAGAGCTGGAAATATTCGGCCTCGCCTTTCCCCGGAATAGGCAGCGGACAGCGTCACGTCCTGATGCGCCTGCAGGAAGGCCCCATTATGCTCGCATCCTTTGGAAGCAAGGGCCTGTTCGTATGTGTCTCGGATGATGAGGGCAAGAACTGGAGCAGCCAGAAGCTTATGACCGACGGAGTTACCCGTACGCTCAACGGTGGCGCCCATACCGGCAATTTCACTATGGGTCCCGACCAGGCCGAGCCAAAAGGCTACTTCGCGGCCACCCAGACCCCGGACGGCACCATACACCTAATCTCCAGCCGCCTGCACTACCGCTTCAACCTTGCCTGGATAAGGCAATAATTAATCGTTGAATCGTTTCAGGAGGACGTCGTAGGCGTCTATGCGGCGGTCCCTGAGGAAGGGCCAGCCGCGGCGGACGTATTCGCTCTGTTCAAGGTCAAGGTCCACGACGCGCACGCCCTTCTCATCCTTTTCGAATTCGGTGAGAAGTTCGCCTTGGGCACCGCAGGCGAAGGAGTGGCCCCAGAAGTCAATCCCGCTGGAAAGGCCGCTGGGATCGGGCTCCACGCCGGTACGGTTAACCGTAACGACGGGAAGGCCGTTGGCTACAGCGTGGCCCCTCTGGACCAGCTGCCAGGCCTGCCGCTGCTGCGCCTGCTCCCAGTCGGGATCGGTGGGCACTCCGCCGATGGCGGTAGGGTAGATGAGCACTTCGGCACCGGCAAGCGCCATAGCGCGGGCGGCCTCGGGATACCACTGGTCCCAGCAAACCAGGACTCCGAGCGTTCCTACCGAGGTCTTAATGGGCTGGAAACCCATATCGCCAGGCGTGAAATAGAACTTTTCGTAGAACAGGGGGTCGTCGGGAATGTGCATCTTGCGGTACTTCCCGGCTATGCTTCCGTCATTTTCAAGCACGACGGCGGTATTGTGATAGATACCGGGAGTACGGCGCTCGAAAAGGGACAGCACCAGCACGATACCCAGTTCCCGGGCCAGGGCGCCGAAACGCTCCGTGGAAGGGCCGGGAATGGGCTCGGCAAGGTCGCAGAGCTTTGCATTCTCGCTCTGGCAGAAGTACAGTGAATTGTGCAGTTCCTGAAGGACTACAAGCTTTGCACCCTGGGAGGCGGCTTCGCGTATGCCAGCCTCCAGCCGGGAAAGATTCTCCCCGACATCTGCGGTGCAGCTTATCTGCACCATCCCTGTTCTGAGTATTCTCATTTTATTTGTAGAGGAAGCGGCGGATGCTCATCTTCGGGGTTTTCTCGAAGGGCTTGTCCATAAGCTCCACTTTTGCTATCTGGCTGTAGGCGGGCAGCTGGCGGTTGGCGCCCAGTCGGATATTCTCGGGGATATCGGCCTTGGCCTCGTTGTCCAGCAGGGCCATGGCGATGGCCTGTTCGTCAAGGAAGACCAGGGCTACGAGCTTACCGCCGCGGTCCACCACCACGCTTTCCATCACGTAGGGCTGGTTGTTAACCACGGCTTCCAGCTCCTCGGGGTAGATATTCTGTCCCGAAGGGCCCAGGATCATATTCTTGGAACGGCCGCGGATAAAGATATTGCCATCGGCATCGATGATTCCAAGGTCGCCGGTACGCAGCCAGCCGTCCTCGGTGAAGGCATTGGCGGTTGCTTCGGGATTCTTGAAATAGCCGATGGTGATGTTCTCGCCGCGGGCCTGGATCTCACCGACTACGTGCTGGGGGTCGTCGGAGTCTATGCGGACCTCGGCCACGTCAACTGCCTTTCCGCAGCTTCCGGCCACATACTTGGTCCAGTGCTCGTAGGCCAGCAGGGGGCAGGCCTCGGTCATTCCGTAACCTACCAGGTAAGGGAATTTGATGCGCTTGAACAGACGCTCCACCTCGGGATTGAGGGCCGCGCCGCCCATAATGAATTCCTGGACGTTTCCGCCGAAGGCCTGTACCAGGCCGTCCTTCACCTTCTTGTAAATGATATTGTTCAAGCCGGGCACCTTGAGCAGGAACTTGATAAGGGGCTTGTCCAGGGTGGGCTTTACCTTGCTCTTGTATATCTTCTCCATCACCAGGGGAACGGTGATGAGGAGGTAGGGCTTAACATCGGCAAAGGCTTTCAGGAGCGATGCCGGAGTGGGGGCCTTGGCCATCCAGTAGATGGAGGTGCCGTTGCACAGGGGATAGAGGAACTCGATTACCAGGCCGTACATATGGGCCATAGGCAGCATCGAAACCATCTTGTCACCGGCGGGAACGTTGCGCTGGCTGTAATCCACGTTGGCGCTGAAGTTCCGGTAGGTGAGCATAACCCCCTTTGGGTCTCCGGTGGAGCCGGAGGTGTAGTTGATGGTGGAAAGGTCGTCCCAGTTGTCGGTGGGGAAAACCACGTCGTCGGGGCCGAAGCCTTTAGGGTACTTGGCTGCGAAGAGCTCGTCCAGATGGTCTACTGCCTCCTGGATCTTGGGATCGCGGCAAAGCAGTACCTTCCAGTTGTCCACGTCGAATACCACCTTGAGGGCGGGCATCTTCTCGGGATCCATCTTGGCCCAGCGGCTGGCGTTGGTAAACAGAGCCACGCTTTCGGAGTGGTTCACCAGGCCCATTACGCTTTCGGGTTTGAAATCGGCCAGGATGGGAACTATTACGGTCTCGTAGGTGTTGACGGCCAGATAGGCGAAGCCCCAGCGGGCGCCGTTGTTGGCGCAGAGGGCAATCTTGTCGCCTTTCACAAAGCCGGCTTTTTCGAATACAATGTGGAAACGGGCAATATCGGTGGCCATCTGGGCATAGGTAAAGGAATCACCGCCAATGGTGTTCAATGCCGGTTTGTCCCAGAATTTACGGGTTGCCGCCTGAAGCCGTTCGAGGTAATGCGGGTATGTTTTCATAATCGCAGGTTGATAAGGTTTTACGTACAGACTACAAATTTAGCAATAAAAATTTAGAAAATCCGTATCTTTGCCAATAAAACTGGAAGAGATGAAACTGCCTGCAGAGTGGGAAAAACAGAGTTTCGTGCAGCTTACTTGGCCGCATCCGGACACCGCCTGGTACGATTTGCCAAGCGTCCTTGACTGCTATGTGAACATTGCCAGGACCCTGGTAAAATATGAGCCGCTGCTCATCGTATGCCGCGACAGGCAGGAGTGCCTGAAGGATTTTGCCGACAGGGGAGTGTCAGTTGAAGGCTGGCCCCTGAGCCTTGCCGAGTGCCCCCTGAACGACACCTGGGCCCGCGACCACGGCGGAATCACAGTCCTTGATGAGGAAGGAAAGCCCGTTGTGCTGGACGTCGTATTCAACGGCTGGGGCCTCAAGTTCGGGGCCGATCTGGACAACCAGATCACGCGCAGACTGTTCTCGGCGGGCATTTTCGCCCCCGGCGTAGGCTATCGCGATATGCGGCCCTTCGTGCTGGAAGGCGGCAGCATCGACACCGACGGGGAAGGAACCCTCCTTACCACCAGCGAATGCCTCTGCTCGCTCAACCGCAACGAATACCTCAGCGAAGAGGAGATAGGCTCCCGCCTGGCCGATGCCTTCGGCCTTAAAAGGATCCTCTGGCTGGACCACGGTACTATTGCGGGCGACGACACCGACTCCCACGTGGACATCCTGGCACGCTTCTGCAGCCCCGATACCATAGCCTACACCTCCTGCGACAATCCTGCCGATGAGAACTATGCCCCTCTAAAGGCGATGGAAGAGCAGCTAAGGACCTTTACTACGGCCGATGGAAAGCCTTACCGTCTGCTGCCCCTGCCGCTGCCCGACCCTCTTTATCTTGACGACTACCGCCTCCCTGCCTCCTATGCCAACTTCCTGATCGTGAACGGTGCCGTGCTTATGCCGGGCGCCGGAAGTCCCAAGGATGAGCAGGCAGCTGCCGTCCTAGCATCGGCCTTCCCGGGACGTAAAATAGAGGTTATAGACTGCAGGGCCCTGCTTTCAGGGCACGGCGGCCTTCACTGCATCACTATGCAATACCCTCAGGCGTGCCGTCTGTCCGCTCGGGTGTGACATTTTGTCAGCCTTTGCCATCTGGCGTGCATTTTGAGATTGAAACTGCCGGTCGGGGGATTCCCGGCCGGCTTTTTTGGATATAGAAAAACAACGATATTATGGCAAACAAAGGACAGATCGGTGTAACCACCGAAAACATTTTTCCTGTAATCAAGCAGTTCCTGTATTCCGACCACGAGATATTCCTGCGCGAGCTCGTGGCTAACGCCGTGGATGCCACCCAGAAGATGAAAGCCCTGGCCGCCAGCGGCGACTGCACCCAGGAACTGGGCGATCTCAAGGTCCGCATTACCCTGGACGAAAAGGAGAAGCTTCTCCGTATCGAGGACGAAGGCATCGGTATGACCGAGGAAGAAGTGGACAAGTACATCAACCAGATCGCTTTTTCATCGGCAGGTGAGTTCCTTCAGAAGTACAAGGACCAGATCGGCAACATTATCGGCCACTTCGGCCTGGGCTTCTACAGCGCCTTTATGGTGGCCAAGAAGGTTACCATCGACAGCCTTTCCTGGAAGGAGGGTGCCAAGGCCGTCCGCTGGAGCTGCGACGGTTCCCCTTCCTACGAGATGGAAGACAGCGACAGGACCGCCCGCGGTACCGCCGTCACCCTTTATCTGGACGACGACTCGGCCGAATATGCCCAGAAATCCCGCATCGAGGGCCTTCTGGACAAGTATTGCAAGTTTATGCCCGTTCCCATCGTCTTCGGCAAGGAGCAGGAGTGGAAGGACGGAAAATACGTGGATACCGACAAGGACAAGATAATCAATTCGGTAGAGCCGCTTTGGACCAAGGCTCCGTCCGAGCTCAAGGACGAGGATTACCTTGGCTTCTACCGCCATCTTTTCCCTATGAACGAGGAACCGCTGTTCTGGATACACCTGAACGTGGACTATCCCTTCAACCTTACGGGTATCCTATATTTCCCCAAGCTCAAGGACCGCGTTGCGATTGAGCGCAACAAGATATCGCTCTACTGCAACCAGATGTTCGTCACCGACCACGTGGAGAACATCGTTCCCGACTTTATGACTCTGCTCCACGGCGTGATAGACTCTCCGGACATTCCCCTGAATGTATCCCGCAGCTATCTGCAGAGCGATGCCGCCGTGAAGAAGATATCCACCTACATTACAAAGAAGGTGGCCGACCGCCTGGAAGGCATCTTCAAGGAGCAGCGTGAGCAGCTGGAAGCCAAGTGGGACAACCTGAAGCTCTTTATAGAGTATGGTATGCTTTCCGACGAGAAGTTCTGCGAAAGGGCACTCAAGTTCGCCCTCCTGAAGAACACCGACGGTAAATACTTCAGCTTTGACGAATACAAGACCGCCGTCTCCGAGGCCCAGACCGACAAGGACAAGAAGCTGGTCTATCTCTATGCTACCGACGTCCAGGAGCAGTACACCTACATCCAGGCCGCCAAAGACAAGGGCTACGACGTGCTCCTGATGGACTGCGAACTGGACGCCCACTATGTGAACCTGCTGGAGCAGAAGCTCACCGATACCCGTTTTGCCCGCGTGGATTCCGACGCCGTGGACAAGCTGATAGTGAAGGAAGAGCGTGTTGCCCTGGAAATGAAGGAAGACGAGCGCTACGACCTGGAGAACCTCTTCAAGGCCGTTTTGCCCAAGGGGAACGACTACTTCGTGACCGGCGACAACCTCGGTGCCTCATCGGCCCCTATCCTCATTACGCAGAACGAGTTTATGCGCCGTTACCGCGAAATGAGCGCCCTGGGCGGCGGAATGAACTTCTACGGAAGTATGCCTGAGAGCTACAACATCACCGTGAATATGGAGAACCCTCTGGTGGCCAAGATCTGGGAAGCCAAGCAGGCCGATGTCGCACCTCAGGCCGAACTTCCCGCCGAGGCCCCTTCGGATGCCTCTGAAGAGGAGAAAACCAAGGCCCGCGAAGCCAGGGAGGCCGTCCGCAAGGCCCACAGGGCCGATGTCGAAGCCTTCGCCGAGGGCAACGAGATCCTGCACCAGATAGTGGACCTGGCCCTGCTTGCCAACGGTATGCTCAAGGGCAAGGCCCTGGCCGATTTCATCGCCCGCAGCCAGAAAGTGGTCTCCGACGCCTATCTGAAGGCGTAACGGACCCCATCACACATTGGAGACCGGTGGTTGACCCACCGGCCTCCTTTTGGTTTATGCGAGGGCGCAGAAGCTAATATCCCCGGCCTCCCGCCGCCTCGTCATGCCCGGCTGTGACCTTTCCGTCATTCCCGACCTGATCGGGAATCTCGGCCCCTGAGCCTGTCGAAGGGCTGGCGAATCCATTCCGCCTGCCAAGCCACCGCGCAGGATTACGTCGGCGAATCCTTCACCCACCCGCCGCTGAAAATTATTTTTCTGTGCGGTTGCTCCGAAAAACCAATTTTCA
>JAGCYC010000080.1 GCA_017961015.1 Bacteroidales bacterium
AGGCCGAAGAGACCGAAACGCAGTACCCAGGCGAACATCGAGATAAGCATTACTTTCTTAATGCCGAACCTCTTCATAAAGAAGGGGATAAGCAGGATGCAGAGGGTTTCGGAGGCCTGTGAGATGGCTATCAGGGCATTGGAGTTCTTGACGGCGAAGGCATCGGCAAAGATCTTCACGCCATTGGCGTCGGTAACATCCTTGAAGGAGCCCAGGAAGGTGTTGGCATAACCGTTCGTAATCTGGAGGGAAGCTCCCAGCAGCATCGAGAATATGAAGAAAATCGCGAACTGGCCGTCCTTGAAAAGGGAGAAGGCCTTGAGGCCGAAGGCTTCGGCAAGGGAGGTCTTGCCTTCGCTGCGGTTCACCGGGCATTCAGGCATAGTGAGGGCGTAACCGCAAAGTACCAGGGAAAGCACGCCGGAACTGATGAGCTGGGTGTAGCTGTCCTGCATTGCGACGCCGCCGATGTGCAGGAAATTGGTAACGAGCATACTGCAGATGAAACCCACAGTCCCGAATACGCGGATGGGAGGGAAGTCCTTCACCGGATCCATACCTTCACGGGTAAGGGCATTGTAGGCCACCGAATTCACAAGGGCGATGGTGGGCATAAAGAAGGCCACGCTCAGGCTGTAAAGCACGAAGAGGGGAGCGAACTCTACCGCGCTGCCGGCTCCCATACAGTAGAGTCCGGCGCCGCCCATAAACAGGCCGGCAAGGCCGTGGCAGAGGGAAAGGACCTTCTGGGCCTGAATCTTCTTATCGGCAACTATGCCCATAAGGGTGGGCATAAAGATGGATACTATGCCCTGCATCGCAAAGAACCATTTGATCTGGGCACCGAGGCCGATGTTGCCCAGGTAGCGTCCCAGGGAAGTGAGATAGGCGCCCCAGACGGCAAACTCCAGGAAGTTCATCAGCACGAGCTTCAGGGTTACGGGTTTGATTTTCATCGTTAAGCAGTTATTTAAGTGTTATTGTTTCGGCTGTAACGCACAAATGTACAAAATTTTTGAGTATTTTTGCAGAATAAAAGTGAGCAGATGTTCAATTTTTCCCGCATAGCCTCGGACAGTGCTTCGGCCGCCCGCGCCGGCATCCTGGAAACTCCCCACGGGGATGTTCCCACTCCCATCTTTATGCCCGTAGGCACGGTGGGAAGCGTAAAAGGCGTGTATCACAGGGACTTGAAGGAGGACATCAAGGCCAAGATAATACTGGGTAACACCTATCATCTGTACCTGCGTCCCGGCCTGGACACCCTGTACAAGGCAGGGGGCCTGCACCGCTTCGAGCACTGGGACGGTCCCATCCTGACGGACAGCGGCGGTTTCCAGGTATTCTCGCTGGCTCCCATACGCAAGCTCACTCCGGAAGGCTGCCGCTTCGCCTCCCATATAGACGGATCCCGGCACACCTTCACCCCCGAGAATAACGTAGACACCCAGAGGATAATCGGGGCCGATATAATAATGGCCCTGGACGAGTGCTGCCCCGGCGATGCCGATATCCGTTATGCAAGCCGTTCCCTCAAGCTCACCCAGGGCTGGCTGGAGCGCTTTGCGCAGCGTTTCGACAGCACAGAGCCTCTGTACGGCTACCCGCAGACTATGTTCCCGATTATCCAGGGCTGCGTTTATCCTGAACTCAGGAAAGCGGCCGTGGAGCACGCCCTGGGGCTGGACGGCCCCAACCGCGGCGGTTACGCGATAGGCGGTCTGGCAGTAGGCGAGCCCACGGAAAAGATGTACGAGATGCTGGAGTTCACCTGCCCCCTTCTGCCGCAGGACAAGCCCCGCTACCTGATGGGTGTGGGAACGCCCGCCAACATCCTGGAAGGGATCGCAAGGGGAGTGGATATGTTCGACTGCGTAATGCCCACCCGCAATGCCCGCAACGGAATGCTCTTCACCTGGAACGGCATAATGAATATGCGCAATTCCAAGTGGTCGCAGGATTTCGGCGAAATAGATCCCTCAGGCACTTCGCACGTGGACCATTTCTACAGCAGGGCCTACCTGCATCACCTTTTCATAGCCAAGGAAATGTTTGCGGCGATGCTTGCCACGGAGCACAACCTGGCCTTCTACCTGGACCTGGTGAGGGCAGCCAGGGAGCATATCATCGGAGGCGATTTCCTTTCCTGGAAGAATGCCACCGTCCCTAAACTGATGCAGCGCCTATGAAAGGAGGACTGAAACGCCTGGACTGGTACATAATCCGCAAGTTTATGACGACATTCTTTATGTCGCTGCTGCTGATTGTGGGCATCATCATCATCTTCGACGTGAGCGAGAAGATCGAGGACTTCGTACGCAAGGAAGCCCCGCTCAAGGAGATCGTGGTGGACTATTACCTGAATTTCGTACCGTATTTTATGAACATGTATTCCCCTATGTTCGTGTTCCTTACGGTAATCTTCTTCACTTCCAAGATGACTTCCGACTCGGAGGTCATCGCCATCCTTTCCAGCGGAATCAGCTTCCACCGCCTGGTGGTACCATATATAGTATCGGCCGGAATAATAGCGATGCTCTCGCTTGGATTAGGGCTCTGGGTCATTCCAAAAGCCAATGCCACGCGGGTGGAGTTCGAACAGAAATACGTCTCCATCCGCAAGGTAAAACTGGGAAGGGATATGCACTACAAGCTGGAGAACGACCATTTCGTATATATCGAGTCCTTCAGTCCCTATAACAATACCGCCTACAACTTTACCCTGGAGGATCTCTCCAGCGGAAGGCTGCGTTCAAAGCTCACTGCCGAAAGCGCCCAGTACGACACGATAAGCGGTGTATGGAAGCTGCGCAACTGGTTTATCCGCGACTACGACGAAGGCCTCAACGACCACATCCGTTCAGGCAAGCGCCTGGATACCACGCTCAGCCTTACCAACGAGGACTTCGTACGGAACCGCTACACCATCCAGAGACTTAACGAGAAGGAACTTGACCAGCTTATCGACACCCAGATCCAGAGGGGCGACTCATCGGTCAAGGAAGCCCTGATTGAAAAGAACAACCGTTTCTCGCTGCCTTTCTCGGCCTTTATCCTTACGATCATAGGATATGCCCTGTCCACCAAGAAAAAGAGGGGAGGGATGGGATGGAACCTGGCCGCCGGAACGGCTCTGGGCTTCTCCTACATCCTCTTTATGCAGTTCAGCGAAATGTTCGTATTCACCGATACTCTTCCGGCTTCAATAGCCATATGGCTCCCGAACTATCTCTATGCCATAATTGCGGCCGTACTGTATATAAAGGCTCCCAAATAAATGAAAGTCAAGATTATAAACAAATCGCCCTATCCGCTTCCCGAGTATGCCACCGAGCTCTCGGCAGGCCTGGACCTGAAGGCTTTCCTGGACCAGCCCGTCAGCCTGGGTCCCCTTCAGAGGACGCTCGTTCCCACAGGGCTGTACATAGCCCTGCCCAAGGGTTACGAAGCCCAGGTGAGGCCCCGCAGCGGACTTGCCGCAAAACACGGTATCACCGTTCTGAACACCCCCGGCACCATCGATGCCGATTACCGCGGGGAAGTCAAAGTCATATTGGTAAACCTTTCCGACCAGCCTTTCGAGCTGCTTCCCGGCGAGCGCATAGCCCAGCTTGTGGTGAGCCGTTTCGAACAGGTGGAATGGGAGAGCGTAGAGGAGCTTGACCGCACCTCCCGCGGCGAAGGTGGTTTCGGAAGTACTGGAAAATGAATCTTTACCCTTTATTTGAACGCTCCCTGGGCGTGTGCACGGACAGCCGCACGCTCAAGGCTGGGCAGCTGTTCTTTGCCCTGAAAGGAGAAAACTTCAACGGCGACGATTTCGCCGCCAAGGCGCTTGAGGACGGTGCAATAGCCGCAGTAGTGAGCGAAGAGTGCCCGGGCGACGACCCCCGTCTTGTACGTGTTCCGGATACACTCGAGGCTCTCAGGGAACTTGCCGCCTTTCACAGGCGCGCCCTCGGAGTACCTGTCATCGGCCTCACAGGGACAAACGGAAAAACCACAACAAAGGAGCTCATACGCGAGGTCCTTTCCCGGAAATTCCGCGTTACCGCCACCGAAGGCAATCTTAACAACGACATCGGCGTGCCCCTGTCGGTATTGAAGATGAATGCCGATACCCAGATAGCCATCATCGAGATGGGAGCTTCGCATCCTGAGGACCTGAGGCCCCTTCTGGCCGTATCCCAGCCCGATTTCGGCCTTATTACCAACGTTGGCAGGGCACACCTTGAAGGCTTCGGCTCATACGAAGGGGTCAAGCACGCCAAGGGCCTCCTGTATGACTGGCTCAAGGAGCACTCGGGCACGGTCTTCGCCAATGCCTCGGACCCCGTGCTGCTTGAGATGCTCGAGGCAAGGGGACTGGAATTCATCCCTTACGACCCTTCATCGGCAAAGATTCTCACACCCTCGGCACAGCATCCTTACCTGAGGATGGAAATTGAGGGGAAACTGCTGGAAACCAAGCTTGTAGGTTCGTACAACGCTGCCAATGTAATGGCGGCAGTTTGCATAGGAAAACACTTCGGCGTAGCCCTTGACGACGCCCTTGAGGCGATATCGGCCTATACTCCCGCGAACAAGAGGTCCCAGCTGGAACTCACCGGGAAAAACTGCGTCATCGTGGATGCCTACAACGCCAACCCTTCATCAATGGCAGTCGCCCTCCAGAACCTGAAGATGAGCGAGGGTCCAAAGGCCGCCCTTCTCGGAGAAATGAGGGAACTCGGGGCCGATTCCGAGGCCGAACATAGGAGACTTGTGCGTTCCCTGGAAGGTCTGGACAAGGTTTTCCTGGTAGGGGAAGAATTCCGCAAGGCCGTTGCTGCCGAAAAAGCCGGATTTCCCTGCTTTGACAGTTCCGACCAATTGGCCGCACAGCTTAGGGAGAAGCCGATTGAAGGCTATACCATCCTTGTAAAAGGATCGAGGGGAACGAGGATGGAAAAGGTCCTGGACACTCTCTAGTCCAGTTTTTTCAGAACGGCGCGGGTGAGTCCCGCCATCATCAGACCAAGCGCCAAGCCGAAGAGGGTACCCACCAGGATATCCCCGAAATAGTGTGCGCCCATCATTACCCGGCTGAGTGCCACCAGTGCGGCCCAGATGAATACGCAGAAGCCGTAAATCCTGCATTTGCCGCCTCCTGCACGGAAGCCCAGCCAGGATGTGAGCGCAAAGGCGAAGCAGTTGGAGGCGTGCGAAGAGAAGAAGCCGAAGAAATTGGGGCGGTTAAGAGGCCAGTTGAGCCCGCCGTCCAGCATCAGGGTAGTGTAGCAGGGTCTCAGGCGCATTACAGTATCCTTGACCAGGGAAGACAGCTGGTCGGACAGGACTATCGTAAGGATAATGCCAACTACAACGGTCAGGCCCTTTTTCCATCCAAGGCGCAGGATGAGCATTACCATCACCGCAAAATAGGCTGTAAACCAGATGCGGGTATTGGAAAAGAGCATCCAGACACTGTCCGTCAGCGGAGTGTGGAAACTGTTGAGCCAGAGGGTTATCTGCTGGTCCCAGCCTATGATGGAAAGGGGAAGCATCAGCGGGTGAGGGCTTGCCAGAGGAGTTCCTTGAGTTCATTCAGCCCTGTCTGGGCCACCGATGAGATGAAGACACAGGGTATGCCTTCGGGGAGCTGTCCTTCTATCTTTTTCCTGCGGGCGGGGGTGATAAGGTCGGTCTTGGTAACCGCCAGCACCCGGTCCTTCACAAGGAGCTCAGGATTATACTGGGAGAGTTCTCCAAGCAGGATTTCGTAGCTCTTGCCTATGTTCTTTTCCTCGGCCGATACCATAAAGAGCAGCACTGAATTGCGCTCGATATGCCTGAGGAACCGGGTGCCGATGCCCTTGCCCTCGTGCGCGCCCTCGATGATCCCGGGGATATCGGCCATCTCGAAGGAGCGGTCGTCGTAGTAGCGGACTATGCCCAGGTTGGGCTCCAGGGTGGTGAAGGCATAGCTGGCTATTTTGGGCTTGGCCGATGTGATGGCGGCCAGAAGAGTGCTCTTTCCGGCATTGGGGAAGCCTACGAGGCCTACATCGGCAAGGACTTTCAGTTCCAGGATAAACCATCCCTCCACGCCGTCTTCGCCCGGCTGGGCGTAGCGGGGAGTCTGGTTGGTAGCGCTCTTGAAATGGTCGTTTCCCCAGCCTCCGCGGCCGCCGGGACAGAGAATATACTCCTGACCTGGTTCCACCAGTTCGGTTATGACTTCTTCTGTTTCGGCATCCTTCACGACCACGCCCTGGGGCACTTCCAGGACTATATCGGCCCCGTTCTTTCCCTTTTTGAGGGCCTCGCCTCCGGGGCTTCCGGCCTCGGCCTTCACTACCTTGCGGTAACGCAGATGGATAAGGGTCCAGAGCTGGGGATTAACCCTTAGGATTATATGCCCGCCACGGCCGCCGTCACCTCCGTCAGGACCGCCTTTAGGTACGTATTTGGCCCTGTGGAGATGGGCGCTTCCGGCTCCGCCGTGACCGCTGGCACAGAAGATTCTTACGTAGTCTATGAAGTTGGATTCGGCCATAATAATTCCGGTTTACGCGCAAAGATACGCATTTTTTTCAGGAAAAATTCTTATCTTTCGGTCACTTAAGCTTAATACGTCCGATTATGAAACGTTTAATCCCCTTTGTATTGGCTGTGCTTGCACTGTCGTGCGGCAAAACGGAACCTCAGACCCAGCAGCAGGGCGGCGGTTCAAAACCTTCTGTCCAGGAGTTCATCATAAACGAATCAAACATCAATATTCCCTATGACGTCGGGACCGTCTTCATCCCCGTTGGTGTAGTGCCCGAAGGCCTTTCCCTTAAGGAGACAGCGAAGGTCCGGGTCAATCCCGAAGGTGTGGTAAACGTAACGCTCAAAGACGACGGCATCGAGGTCACTCCCATCGCGATGGGGAGTGTGGGCATATACATAAACCCTGTAAGCGGTCCCGCCGCAGAAAAATCCATAAGCGTGAGGGTTTCTTCCCAGATAGTCAAAGTAAGCATAAACAAACAGGGGAGCGAAATAGTTTTCGCCACCTTTGAAGATATTCAGCTTACCGCGACTGCCACCAACCAGGACAATGAGACCGCCGTTGCACGCTACAACTGGAAGATAGTCAGCGGAGACCCTTCCATAAGCGTTACGCCTTCAGGTGTTCTGAAATCCTCCGTAGGAAATGTATCGGCAAAAGTCCGCTGCGAGCTTGCCTATAATCCCTCGGTTTACGACGAGGCCACCGTAAGGGCAGGCTGGGCGGCAAAGGATATCCAGGCCAGCGTCAATTTCGAAAACAACCAGATCAATATCGGCCCTTCTTCCGTTGTCACGCTAAAATTCAAAATCATTCCTGAGGAAGCGCCGCAGGAGGTTCAGTTCTATGTAGAGGATGACAGGGGCTATTTGACCAATGGCTACAAACAGTACTTCACCGTGACAAAGAGCAGCATCTCGGGTGAGTATCCCTGGCAACTCAAGTTAGAACACGTGGCGCCCTATGAGAAAGCCTTGGTACTGGTTGTCGAAGATAGCCGCGGAGCAAAGAAACTGAGATATACCGTCTATGCCGACGAGTTCAGGCGCGCCCAGGCCAAGCCGGGTGATTATATCTTCTACAACGCCTCCACCGGCAAATTCAGGATATCCGACTGCGGGCGGCGCTACAAAGACCGTTTCGTCACCACCGAAAAGTACACTCCTGAACCCGAGAGCGGTGAGGAGTATATAGGCGTGCTGGCCAGGGCTGGCCTCCCCGAAAACGATTTCCTGGGAAGCGACAGCCCGATCAGCAGGAGTCAGCTTCCTGGTTTTACCGGATTGACTTCCGGTCACGGGCTGGTGATATCGGCCCATCTTTTCCCGGAGAGCGTATGGCAGAAAGTGTGTACTAAATTGACGCTTCCGTCCCATTATGGATACCAGGTGAGCCGCCACATCCACAACAATGTGAACCCCGGGCTGAGTCAGGACAGCAAAGTCCTTCCGGTAGAGGAAATCTACAAATATCAGCAGCAGCATCCGGCAGGGAGTACAGGCTGGTTCCTCCCCGGCAGGGATGATATCGGGCTTAACAATAACGGCTTCGGCTATACCGACGCTTACGACCCATATTTCGTCCTGAGTCTGGATGGAGCCAAAGATGATGAGGGAAATAATATCCCTTATTGGACCTGCTCCCACTTCACCAACGGGAATGCCACCGATTTCTGCCACTGCTGGAACAGCCCGGTTTCAAGTAACACACAGCGCAAGAATGAGCCTATCCCTTACCGGGCCGCTCTCTGGCTGTAGGGGATTATCAGTCTATCTCCCTCAGGGCTTTAATAGCCTGCGGGCATAAGATGAGTATGGCCACCACATTGATCCAAGTGGTGAGCCCTACTCCTATGTCGCCCAACTGCCATATCAGGTTGGCTTCACGGGCTGCACCGAACACGACTGCAGAAAGGATCACTATGCGGTAAATCCACAGCGCCAGCTTTTCTCCCTTGCGGTTTTTGCGCAGGGAGAACAGCCAGATTATGCTGGATTCGGCATAGAAGTAATATGCCATTACAGTCGTAAATACGAAGAAGAGCAGCGCCACGGTGATAAAGGCACCTCCGAAGCCTTTTATTACCGAATCTACGGCCGCCTGGGTATAGCCCACGTAGTTGGCACCAAGTTCGGGTGCGCCCTGGTACAGAGGGCTTCCATCGGCCCCGAAGACGTTGAAGGTGCCGGCGCTGAGTATCATCAGGGCGGTTGCAGTACACACGAGGAAGGTATCCACGTAGACGGAGAATGCCTGGACCAGGCCCTGCTGGGCAGGATGTGCGACATCGGCACTGGCCGATACTATGGCGCCGCCGCCCTGACCTGCCTCATTGGAAAACAGCCCGCGTTTCACACCCATTGCGATAGTGCTTCCGAGTATACCTCCGCAGAGGGGGTTGATGCCGAAGGCGTTGGTCACTATACTTCCCAGGAGCACGGGGACGCTGCGCCAGTTAAGGGCCAGTATGACAAGGGATATAATAACGTAGCCGAGGGCCATAAAGGGGGTTACCACCGAAGCCACATTGGCGATTGAACGTACCCCGCCGATAATCACCAGGGCAAGCAGGCCGGCAAGGAAAAGCCCGCCTGCAAGAGGGGAGATATGGAGGGTATTGTGTATGGCCGATGCAGCTCCGTTGGACTGTACGGTAACCAGCAGAAGGCCGTATCCGGCTATCGTGCAAAGCGCAAAGACTATCCCGAGCGCCTTGCTTTTGAGACCCTGACTGATGTACGAGGCAGGGCCGCCCCTCCAGCCGCTCTCGTGCGGGAACTTGTAAAGCTGCGCCAGGGTAGCCTCTACGAAGGCTGTTGAAGCTCCCAGGAAGGCTATCACCCACATCCAGAAGATGGCGCCGGGGCCCCCCAGGGCTATTGCCGTGGCGACGCCGACGATGTTGCCTGTCCCAACCCGTCCCGAAAGGGCAACGCAGAAGGCCTGGAAGGAAGAAAGGCCTTTGGACTCACCCGGCCGGGAAGAAGCTCCGAAAAGCAGTTTTACCATCGTGGGGAGCCTGCGGACCTGGACAAAGCGGGTACGTATGCTGAAGTACAGTCCGGCCCCTATCAGGAGCACGACAAGGACGGGGCTCCAGACTACGGAATTGACTGATGATACGATATTTTCCAGCATAACTCTGCAAAGATAAACATTCCCGGCGAAAATGCATCGGCCACTTATTTTGATAATCCGAGATAATTGCTTAAATTTGAGACGGCAATGATGTGTTGCCACCACGACACTAAGACCAGTAACACGCACAACCTCCTGATATGGAAGAGGTTAAGATTATCGAAATCAAAAAGAGCGTATTCGGAGAGAACCTCCGCGACGCAGAAGAACTTCGCTCAGAGCTAAAGGAAAAGGGGATTTTCCTCCTTAATCTGATGTCATCGCCCGGCAGCGGCAAGACCACCACCCTCATTAAAACCCTGTCCCTGCTCAAAGACAGGCTCCGCATCGCCGTAATGGAGGCCGATATCGACAGCGATGTGGATGCCAGAAAGATACGTGAAGCCACTGGCATAGAGTCCATACAGCTTCACACCGGGGGAATGTGCCACCTGGATGCGGAAATGACGCGTCAGGGCCTGGAGAATCTGCCTCTGGAGGGCGTGGACCTGGTTATTCTGGAGAATGTGGGCAATCTTGTATGTCCGGCCGAATTCGATACCGGCAGCTGCACAAATGCAATGATCCTCTCGGTCCCGGAAGGTCACGACAAGCCCCTGAAATACCCCCTGATGTTTTCCGTGTGCGACACGGTCATCATAAACAAAACCGACGTGCTCGAGTACTTCGACTTCGATATGGAAAAGTGCCGGGAATACGTCCATATGCGCAACCCTCGCGCACATATCATTCCGGTCAGCGCAAAGACGGGGGAGGGAATCCCTGAACTCGCCGACTGGATCTATAAACTGGTAACTAATTGGAAAAACGACAGTAGCTATGCCTGAGATGTCCAAAAAGTTTGTTCCCAAACACTTCGGGGACAAAAACCCTAATCCCAAGCTTATAAAACTGGTCCGGCACATCACGGACCGCATTCCCGGAAAGATTAAGATGACAACCGAAGCCCCGGAATACTGGGGCCTGGCCTGCATCTTCGAGGATGAGATGGATCCCGTAACCCGCGAAGCATCGCTGGACCTGCTTCTGGATATGCTCCCAGGCAATCCCTTCAGGGTGCGCAAGCACTGGACAAGGGCTCAGCTGCACGAGCTGAACGGCCAGAAGCATTACTGTGCATCGGCCGAAGACTTCGATGCCCTGCTGGACAAGCTGGCCTTCTTCGGAATGCTGGAATATGACTACGGAGACAAGTATACCAAGAACGGTCCGGTTCCCGGCACCTCCTATAATCGCGAGGACCGCATTTACTGGGTTCCTATGTTTGTCCCCGGCAGCGCCGAGTACACCAATATGAACGTGGAACTGATGGACAGGCATCCCGAGCTCGCAATGTTCTTCGAGCGTATGACCTTCCTCCCTCTGGAGAAGATCACCCCTATGGTCCCTATGGGCGGTTCCGGTATAGGAATGCACGTCATACCCGTGGAAAAGGCTATATCGATGGAGAACGAAACCATTGATATAGAGCACATTTCCTATTGGCTAAAGCGCTATGAGGGCCATCTGGCAGTGGGTATCTGCTCCTGCCGCTACGGACGCAAGAAGCTGGACGAAGGCTGTGCCGACGACTACCGCGACTGGTGCATCGGCGTGGGCGATATGGCCGAATACCTGAACGAGACCGGACGCGGCCACTACATCAGCTACGACGAATGTATGGCCATACTCAAGAAGGCCGAGGACCACGGTTTCGTGCATCAGATCACCAATATCGACGGCGAGGGCAAGATATTCGCAATCTGCAACTGCAATGTCAAGATATGCAACGCACTGCGCACATCCCAGCTGTTCAATACGCCCAATATGTCCCGCAGCTCCTTCGTGGCCAGCGTGGACAAGAAGAACTGCGTCGCCTGCGGACGCTGCGTGGAATACTGCCCTGCAGGAGCCGTAAAGCTTGGCCAGAAGCTCTGCACCAGCCACGGTGAAGTGGAGTATCCCCGTCAGGAACTTCCCGACGAAAGCCGATGGGGACCGCACAAGTGGACCGAAGACTACCGCGACAAGAACCGCATCAACTGCTACGAGAGCGGTACTTCGCCCTGTAAGACTGCCTGTCCCGCCCACATCGCCGTCCAGGGCTACCTGAAGAAAGCCGCCCAGGGCAAATACCGTGAAGCTCTGGAGCTCATCAAGAGGGAGAATCCATTCCCGGCAGTCTGCGGCCGCATATGCAACCGCCGTTGCGAAGATGCCTGTACCCGCGGCACCATAGACAAACCGGTGGCTATCGATGCTGTCAAGAAATTCCTTGCCGAGCAGGACCTGAAGGCCGAAACCCGCTTCGTCCCCAAAGTGAACATCTGCTCCAATGTCCAGGACCGCTGGGAGGAGAAGATCGCCATTATCGGCGGCGGCCCTGCCGGCCTTTCCTGCGCCTACTATCTTGCCGTCCAGGGTTACAAGCCCACTGTTTTCGAAAAAAACGAAGAGCCCGGCGGTATGCTCCGCTACGGCATTCCTTCGTATAAGCTGGACAAGGACGTAATCAAGGCCGAGATTGACATAATGCGCGAGATCGGCGTAGAAATCCGTACCGGCGTGGAAGTAGGTAAGGACATCACCATAGCCCAGCTGCGCGAACAGGGCTACAAGGGCTTCTACGTGGCCATCGGCTGCCAGGGAGGACGTCTTCCCGGCATCCCCGGTGAAAACTTGAAAGGAACCACCACAGCTATCGACTTCCTGCACGATGCCAACTGCGGCAAAGTTAAAGTCAAGGGCAAGGTAGTAGTTGTCGGCGGCGGCAACGTCGCCATTGACGCGGCTCGCGTAGCACTGCGCAGCGGAGCCTCCGAGGTCACAATGCTTTCACTTGAGACTGAAGACATTATGCCAGCTTCGCTGGAAGAACGCAGCGAGGCCCGCGAGGACGGCGTAGTCATCAATCCCGGCTGGGGCCCGAAGGAAGTCCTGGGCAAGGACAAGGTGGAGGGCATAGTCTTCAAGAAGTGCACTTCCGTATTCAACGCCGAGCACCGCTTCGCTCCCGAGTACGACGAATCCGAGCTCATAAGCCTGGAGGCCGATATGGTAATCTTCGCCATCGGCCAGACCGTAGTCCTCAAGGAACTGCTCAAGGATACCAAGGTGGAATTCTTCCGCGGAGTGTATCCGATAGCCGACAAGCTTACCTACCAGACGGCAGAACCCGACATCTTCGTGGGCGGCGACGTCTTCACCGGACCCAAATTCGCGATTGACGCGATTGCAGCCGGCAAGGAGGCGGCCGAAAGCCTGCACCGCTTCGTGCAGCACGGCCATATGACCATCGGCCGCAACAGGCGCGATTTCATAGAGCTGAACAAGAGCGACATCGTGGTTCCCAGCTACGACAATTCCTCGCGCCAGGATCCCGGCGTAGTGCCCGTGAAGAGCAAGTTTGCCGAATACCACGGCACCCTCACCGAGGACCAGGTACGCATAGAGACGGCCCGCTGCCTTGGCTGCGGCGCCTCCGTCGTGGATCCGAACAAGTGCATCGGCTGCGGAGTGTGCACCACCAAGTGTGCCTTCGACGCCATACATCTGCACAGGGAGCGCCCCGAGGCCTCGGTAATGCGCACCTCGGAGGACAAGTTCGGAGGCATCCTGCCTTATATGCTCAAACGCGGCAGCAAAATCCTGTTCAAGAAGAAATAGGCTTCCAATGCACGAACTGGGCATCGTATTCTACATAATCCGCGACGTCAAGAAAGCGGCCGAGGAAAACGGCGTAAAGCACGTTTCAGCGGTCGTAATGAATATCGGCGAGGTCTCTACGGTCATACCCGAGTACCTGGACGACTGCTGGAGGTGGGCTGCCGACAAGGAGGAAATCCTTAAAGGTGCCCAGCTGAAGGTGAACCGCCTGGAGGCCGTGAGCTACTGCGAAGACTGCGGCCAGGAATACGAAACCGTACGCTACGGCAAGACCTGCCCTCACTGCGGCAGCGGACGTACCTATCTTCTTCGAGGCAATGAAGTGGAAATCAAAGAAATAGAAGTATCATAATTCCAAACCATTTAACTATAACTAAACCAATTCAACTATGTTTTTCCAAGTTTATGGGGCTAATGCCCTTGCTCAGTGGGGAATGCTCATAGTGGTCCTTCTGGGCCTTATCCTCCTCAATGAGTTCGCCCGTCGCACCAAGCTGGGCGGCATCATCACCTTCCTGGCCGTACCCCTGGCCCTGACGGTTTACTTCCTCGCAATATGGATCGGCGCGAAGACCGGTTCCGAGTGGGCACTCAAGAACACCACCCACGTCTATATGGCTGGATGGTTCCACTATGCCAAACTCTATGCTGCGACCGCAGGCTGTATCGGCTTTATGATGATCAAGTACAAATGGGGAATCGGCGCCAAGCACTGGTTCAAACCTTTCCCCTTTGTGATCGTAGGTATCAACATCCTCATCGCCTGCGTATCCGATTTTGAATCGGCCGTAATGGGATGGAACAAGTGGTGGCTCACCTCCGAAGGCGTATGGCAGTATGGCGGCTGGCACAATGTGATGAACGGCGTCGCCGGTCTGATCAACATAATGTGTATGACCGCTTGGTGGAATGTCTATCCTTCCAAGGACAAGAAGGATATGATCTGGGCCGATATGACCTGGGTCTACATCCTGATCTACGACATCTGGAACTTCGCCTACACCTACAACTGCCTGCCTACCCACAGCTGGTACTGCGGTATCGCCCTTCTGCTCGCTCCCACCGTGGCTGCCCTCCTCTGGAACCGCGGCGGCTGGATCCAGAACCGCGCCAACACCCTGGCTATCTGGTGTATGTTCGCCCAGGTATTCCCTCTGTTCCAGGAGACCTTTATGAACGGTAAACAGTGGTTCAGCTGGGCAACCCTTCCCGTGCTCTATCCTGAGGGAGCCGAGACCATCAGCAAGCTTTATGAGACTGCCGGCATTACCGCAACCACCGTTACTCCCGAGATTGTAGGCACCACCGTGGATCCTTCCCTCGTAGCAGCCAATCCTACTATGATGACCGTGATCAGCGCCCTGGCCCTCGTGACCAACCTCGTGGCAATCTGCTACATCATCTACGTTTCCAAGAAGCGTCACATCAATCCTTACAAGGAAGACGTCTTCATCAACCAGAAGTACTACAAGGATGCCCTTGCCCGTGCCGAGGTTGACTAATCTCAGACAGGCATATTATAATAATGGCCCGGAACGGTTTCCGGGCCATTATTTTTGCTTCTAAGCCAATTGGATGGGGGAGGACACTGAGTCTATCAGTTCGAGTTCTTCACTGCTGAAAGGAGCGCTCCCGAGCGCCTTGAGGTTTATTGCTATCTGCTCTGCAGAACTGGCGCCTATGATCACTGAAGACACCCGTTCATCGGCAAGGAGCCAGGCAAGGGCCATCCCGGCAAGGCTTTCGCCGCGTTTTGCGGCCAGCCCGTTCAGGGCGTTCAGTGCCTTGAGCATTTCGGGGGTAAGGGCTTCCTTCTTTAGCGAAGACTTGCCGCCCGCAATACGGGAATCCCCGGGAATGCCGTTCAGATAACGGTCCGTGAGCAGTCCCTGCTGCAACGGGGAGAAGGAGATGAAGCCGGTTCCGTTTTGATAGCTCAGGTCCAGCAATCCGCGCTTCTGGGGCCCTCTGTCGATGATATTGTAGCGGTCCTGGTAAAGGAGGCAGGGGACGTCCCGGCTCTTCAGATACTCGAAGGCCTGCTCCATCTTGTCCTTGGGATAGCGGGACAGGCCCACATAGAGGGCTTTTCCGCTACGGACTATGTCCACAAGGGCCTGCATAGTTTCCTCGATGGGAGTTGCAGGGTCGTGCCGATGGGAGTAGAACACATCTACGTAATCCAGGTTCATTCGCCTCAGGCTCTGGTCAAGGCTTGCCATAAGATACTTCCTGGAGCCCCAGTTGCCATAGGGACCGGGCCACATATCCCAACCGGCCTTGGTGCTTATGAAAAGTTCGTCGCGGTATGGACGGAAGGACGAACTCATAAGCCGGCCGAAGTTTTCCTCTGCCGTCCCATAGGCAGGGCCGTAATTGTTGGCCAGGTCAAAATGGCATATTCCGTTGTCAAAGGCAAAGTGTGCCATACGCTTGACGTTGTCGAAACTGGCAAGGGAACCGAAATTGTACCAGAGGCCAAGGGAAAGCTTGGGCAGATCAATTCCGGACCGTCCGCAGCGGCGGTAGCTCATTTTTTGGTAGCGGTCCTCATTTGCCGCATAAACCGGGTCTGTCATTGGTCAATAAGTGTTTGTTTTATGCAAAGATACGATTAATCGCGGATTGACCGCGGATTTTTGTATATTTGTATGATAAATAGCGACAAGATGGCTATCCCCGCAATCCTGTATTCCTTGATGATGAATATAGTCCTGCTCACTTACGTGGGCCTTGTGAAACGATCCGACAAAACGAAATAATTATATGCAGAACTTTGATTATCAGACCCCTACACGCCTGATTTTCGGCGAAAACGTAATTGAAAAGCTCCCCGGAGTGATGGCTGCCATCGGCAGGAAGGTTCTCCTAACCTATGGCGGAGGCAGCATTAAGAAGATCGGCCTCTACGACAAGGTTAAAGAACTACTGAAAGACTTCGAGATTACCGAACTCCCCGGCATCCAGCCTAATCCCCGCTACGATCCGAGCGTACTTGACGGCGTCCGTCTTTGCAAGGAGAACCGGATAGAAGTAATCCTCTCCGTGGGGGGCGGCAGCGTACTGGACTGCTCCAAGGCCATTGCCGCAGGCGCCTGCTACGACGGCGATCCCTGGGACCTTATCTCCTATAAGGTCAAGGCAAAATCGGCCCTTCCCGTAGTGGATATCATCACCCTGGCTGCAACCGGAAGCGAATACGACAGCGGCGGAGTAATCTCGCGTACTGAAACCAACGACAAGATAGGCTATATCGATCCGCTGCTTTTCCCCGTATGCTCCTTCCTGGATCCCCGCTACACCTTCACCGTGTCCCGTAAACAAACCGCAGCAGGCTGCGCCGATGCAATGAACCACATCCTGGAGCAGTACTTCTGCGAGGATGCCACCCTTATGAACGACGGTTTCTGCGAATCTGGCCTCAAGAGTCTGATGATCAACGGCAAAGCCTGCCTGGAGAATCCCGAGGACTACCGGGCAAGAGCAGAGATGATGTTTGCCTGCACCCTCGCCTGCAACGGAATACTTTCGCTTGGAAACAGCGATTCCGGCTGGCCTATGCACGGCATAGAGCACGCCCTCAGCGGCTATTACGACATTACCCACGGCGAAGGCCTGGCTATAATTACACCTCGCTGGATGCGCCATATCCTCAGTGAGCGTACTCTGGGACGCTTCGTAAAATACGGCGTAAACGTCTTCGGAATCGATGCGTCCCTTCCTGAGGAGGAGATTGCCGACAAAGCCATAGATGCCACCTATGCCTTCTTCGAGAGCATCGGCATTCCCATGCACCTTCGCCAGCTGGGCATTGACGAGAGCCGGATTGACGAGATGGCCCGTCACATTGCCGTAAACGAGGGCCTTGAAAACGCCTATGTGCCCCTGTCCGAGCAGGATATCAAGGAAATACTCATAGCATCGCTGTAGCGCCACTGCTCTATGAAGACGATAGAGGTAGTCGCAGCAATCATACGGAAAGGTGACAGGATACTTGCCACCCAGCGGGGGTACGGGGATTTCAAGGACTGGTGGGAGTTCCCCGGCGGGAAGATGGAAGAGGGCGAGACTCCCGGGCAGGCACTTGTCCGCGAGATAAAGGAAGAACTTGACGCCGATATCCTGATAGACAGCTTCCTCTGTACGCTTGAATGGGACTATCCCGACTTCCATCTTACTATGCACTGCTTTATGTGCTCACTCGGGAATGATGCCATTCAGCTGAAAGAACACGAAGCCGCCCGCTGGCTGCACAAAGACGAGCTGCACTCCGTCCGGTGGCTCCCGGCCGATGATCAGCTGATAGAAAAGCTTATCCTTTCGCTGTAATGTGCCGATAAACCCGGCAGAGTATCAATCTAATAATCAAGATAATATGGAAAGAGTCCGTGATTTCCTGCATAAGACAATTACGAGGAAACGGAAAGAGGTTGTCTCCTCGGTAGTCCAATTCTTCAAGAGCCTTGGCAGATAACTGTCATTGAATCCTATTTGCTGGGCATTGCGTGGCCGGAGGTCCTCAGGGCTACGGTGTCAAGGGTGCCGTCGGAGAGCACCTGTCGGCCATTTATGAACACCTTCCGGATACCGAAGGCCTTTTCCTGGTCGGGTACGGAGTTCTGCATTTCGGCTTCGTCGAAGACGGTTACATCGGCGAAGTAACCGGGCTTAAGATATCCGCGCTCCGGGATGCTGAAGCGGTCGGCTACGGCGCCTGTCATCTTGCGGATGGTGCGGGGCATAGTATCGCCTTCGCCGAGCAGCGAGCCGCGGATGAACTTGGGGAAGCAGTCGTATATTGCCGGATTCTGGATGCCGTAGTCTTCTACCCAGGCGTCGGTCATAAACAGCACGTTGTCACGTTTGGACTGCCAGCTTATGATCTCCGGGGTGCTGTACGGGCCCATATTCGCCCGCCCTTTGAAGTTGGACATCTCACAGAGGTCCAGGTAGGCGTCTACGTCCGACTTGCCCCATTCCTTGGCTATCTGGTGGACGGTCTTGCCTTCGTACTGCTCCAGTCCGGGGCCGAGGTAAGCTATAACTATGTCCTTCCAGCCGAAGCCCAGCATCTTCATCGATATCTTGGCCATAATACTGAATTTCAGCTTCGTGAAGGGCTCGCGGCGTTCTGCCGCAGACAGTTCCTGGAACCAGGTGGGCAGGAACACCGTCATAACGGAAACGCCCTGAAGCTCATTGTAGATGTCGAAGCCGGCGTCGATTCCTTCCTTGCGGAGGTCGTCCAGAATGCGGTGTACTTCGTCCTTGCACTTGAAGGTGCTGCGCCCTACGAAAATGGCGTGCGAATATTGCAGCTTAAGGTGGGTACCCTTCGACATCTCCACCAACTCGTCGAGTGCGCGGAGGATGTGCGCCCTGCCCAGGAGAGGATAGTCCAGGGTGACTGCCGATTCGGCCCTGGGGTGAACGGTGAGCGGAAGGCAGTACTTGTCGGCAAGCAGGGCGACGCCACGGGTTTCGGCAACGCTTGCGTACCTGCCGGGCTCGTACATCATTCCGAGTGAAAGGCCGCAGGCTCCTTCCCGGAGGCCCTGCTCGAGTATGGCCAGCATACGCTCGTTTTCGTCGGGAGTCAGGGCCCTGTTCTGCCATCCGGAAACGCTTGTACGGGCGGTGCAATGGCCGACGAGAACAGCCAGGTTACAGGGATTCTTGCGGTCGATGGCCTCGAAGAACGACTTGACCGTGGGGTAGACGCCGGTGGTGTCGCCCCTGTACCCGAAAAGACCGCCGCCTACCTGGTCCAGATAGTCGGTGTCTGCGTCGAATCCTACGGCGGAAAGGCCGCAGTTACCTGCGATGAAGGAAGTTATGCCCTGACGGATGAAGGGCTCGAAATACTTCAGGGGTTCCTTCTTGATCGCAAACCAGTCGTTGTGGGAGTGTGCGTCAAAGAAGCCGGAAGAGACGCTGAGGCCTCCCAGGTCTATGACCTCGTCCGCGGTTTCGTCAATTGCCGGTCCTACGGCCACAATCTTTTCGTCCTCGATAAGAATATCTCCCACGAAGGCATCTTTTCCCGTGCCGTCGTAGATCTTTCCGTTTTTGAGTAGGGTACGCATAATATTATGATATTTGATTTTGCAGAACTTAAATTTGCTTCTGTGTCACTTGCCGATGCAAATAATGCAACCATTAGCCCAGAATCGTTTTAGCTAAGGCATTGACGGCGTCCACGTCGATTGGTTCGAGGACGATTTCTTCCGGCTCCAGATTCAGGAGGAACTGCATATAGTTGGGGAGTGTGAGCAACTGGCCTTCCCGGCCGACATTGTAGTCGCCGAATTTGATGGCGTGAAATATGTGGTAATTATCCGGATGCTTCAGGGCCGTAGAGAGGCTTTTAGCCTTTGCTGTTTTAGCTTTAACTTCCACAGGAACACATTCACCTTTGTAGCTAATAAGGAAATCCAGCTCCATCCCCGATTCTTTACGATAGTAATAAAGACTATGTCCCTTTTTGTGCAGTGTGTCTGCCATCAAATTCTCATATATAGCCCCTTTGAAACCGCCTAGATTTCCTTGTAGTATATCGCTTCTTGTGGATCCTCCAAGCATAGTGACGAGAAGGCCGATATCCGTCATATAAACCTTAAATACAGACTCGATGGCATTTCCTTCCATCGGTAAACCTGTTGCCTCTGTATTATAGCACCGTCGGATCATCCCTGCATCTTCAAGCCATTGCAAGGAACCGACAAACTCTTCTGCACGGCCGTCCTTTTTAATCAGGTTGTACTGGAATTTTTTGTAGTCCTTGGCAAGCTGTTTCGTAATAGAATCAAAACAACCACGAATATATGGCTTATCCTCCTCTCTGGCATATTTCACCATATCATCCTTATACTCTTTGAGGATTTTGCGTAGGACAGCGTTAACTTTGCTCATGTTTTTTGTTTCAAGCAATTTGTTAACGGCTGCCGGAAGACCCCCAACGGCAACATATCTGTTCAGCAAATCTCTTAGAGCCACATGGATACCAAGTGAAACGGGTGTCTCTTTATTTAGGCAATCCTTTAGGTAGTCGATTACTTGTTCCGACAGTCCATTTGCCCAAAGGAACTCTTCGAAATCCAGTGGATACATCTCCACAATATCCTCATATCCTACTGGGACCGAATTCTTTCCGAGCTTCAAGTCGTCCTGCTGAATGTGCTTTTCTTTCTTCTTTTCTTCACCGTACCCGAGAACACCAAGGAGAGAACCGGTAGAGATTACGTCAAAGCGACCATCTTCCTTGAAAAACTTCAAGGATGTTCGCGCATCCGGACAATCCTGGATTTCATCAAAGATAAAGCATGTCTCTCCCGGAACGAAATTCGCGCCATGGATTTGAGTTGAGAGTTCCATCAAAATGTTGTCAACTTCCTTAGAGCCTAGAAACGCCGCTATGCGCTTTGGCTGCTTAATGAAGTTAAGATAATAAACGTATTTGTAGTTCTCCTCTGCAAACTTGCGTGCGATGAAAGTTTTCCCACACTGACGGAGCCCCATAATTACAAGAGGATTATGGTCTGGAGTGTCCTTCCACTTCCTAAGATAGTCTTCAACTTTTCGCCTTAACATATTAACGTATAGTTTTGATGCAAAAATACGTTTTTCTGGACGAAAAATCAAGAGTGTTCACGTTTTTCCGACCGAAAAATGCGCAAATTAACCCGTTATTTTGAACGAATAATTTGCATTAAATATCTTATTTTCATGTAATTATGTAAGGTCGCGCAAATTATTTCCCGATGCAGTGCCGGGAGAATATAGTATGAAGGATAGTCTCCGGATCAAGTAGGGAAGTGCCCAGAATTGTGTTGACCGAAGAGATTGCACTCCTCAGGTCTTCGGACAGTAATTCGGTGGGGAGACCTTGGTTCAGGGAGGCACGGCAACGGGAGAGGGAAGTGGATGCTTCCTGCAGGGACTGGTAGTGTCTGGCGTTGGTTACGAAGACTGAATCTGCGTTTGGAATAAGGTCTTTTTCTGCCTCGACTATGGCTTTTTTCAGTTCTTCAAGACCTAAACCGCTCTTTGCGCTTATATAAATGGTAACAGGCTTACAATTAGATGATATAACATTATTGTTAAACATAGTAACAATTTTGTTAATATCGTCTTGCGATAACAAATCGGCCTTATTCACCAGGAAAAACAGCTTCTGGGAGGCAAGGTCAACTTTGTTTAAAACAGTGGCACTCTGCGAGGAGAGATCGGAGAAAGG
>JAGCYC010000081.1 GCA_017961015.1 Bacteroidales bacterium
CCGTTCATCGCTCAAAGGCCGGGAATGCGGCCACCCGGTCGTTTGACGGCTAACTCGTCCTTTTAGCCGTGGCCTTCGGCCCCGTCTAACGTCCTCAGACAAACGCTCGTCATGCCGCTCCGCGGCACCACTCCCTGCACAGGCCCTCGCACCCCCGCATTCCCGACCATTCGCTCCCGAACGGACCAAAGGACAATTCTGAATTGAAGATAGATACTTCTATATCTCAACCATATACATAGTCCTATAAAAATACGGAAGGCTAACGTTGCCGTTAGCCTTGAGAGCAGTGAATCCGTAGAATCACTTGGTAAAAAGGTATGAATAAAAATGAAATAAATAACAATTTGCTTAGGTATTCGCCGAAGTAATACTGAGACACTGTCAGATTCTTTTTGTATATTTGTGATGTCGTGGAAGGAATGAAACGCTTAGTGCTCATACTGTTTTGCTCTCTGGTGCAGCTGATGTGCAGCGAGGCCTTTGCGCAGCGCGTTACCGACGATGGCTACCGGACTGTCGCTTACATCAAGTCCGACGGGACTATTCAGGATGCTTCTTACCGCAGCATCGGGTATATCAAATCCGATGGCACGGTCCAGGATCATTCGTACAGGACAGTGGGGCACATAAAGAGCGACGGAACGGTGCAGAATGGCAATTATTCTACCATCGGCCATATTAGGAACGACGGAACTGTCCAGGATGGCAGCTATCGCACAATCGGCCATATACGTGACGACGGCACCGTGATGGATTCCAATTACCGGACTATCGGCCACGCTCCGGGGATACCGCTTTTCTGGGCTGCCTGGTATTTTTTCTTTTGAATTATTGCTATTTTTGCGCTTATGAAAAAAGAGAATTTTTCGTCCAAGGACCTTGTGGGCTATGAGAAGCATTACTCCGAGGGTGCACTGTGGACAAAGCTAGGCCGATTTGCAGGCAAAGCCGGCGTAAGGGTAGTGTACTATGCGCTGGTCCTGTATTATACGCTTGTGGACCCCGCGACGCCTCAGCGTTACAAGGCGGTTATTATGGGTGCGCTGGGCTATCTTATACTTCCGGCCGATATCCTGGCCGATTTCCTCCCCGTGGTGGGCCTGGTGGACGACTGGGGTGCCCTGCTGGCGGCTGTGGCCTACGTTATGACGGCGATTACACCGGAGAATAAGGAAAAGGCCCGGGCAAAGCTCCAGGCCTGGTTTCCGAATTATCAAAACAGCGACCTGGGCGATCTTGCCTGAGGCCGCTTCCCGATTATAGATTGGCTTCAAAGTAGGCGGTAACCTTGTCCATCAGGTGGATACGGTTACGGCCGAAGACATTGTGCTCGGCTACGGGATAGGGGAAGTAGTCCAGCTGTATGCCTTTGTCTATGCACTCCTGGACAAAGCTTAGGCTGTGCTCCCAGACCACGGTCTTGTCCACGGCGCCCTGACAGATCAGTAGGGGAGCGCTTAGCTTTCCGGCCTTTTCTATGAGGGAAGTGCGTGCAAAGCCTTCGGGATTGGTCTCTGGGGTGTCCATATAGCGTTCGCCGTACATTACCTCATACCATTTCCAGTCAATTACGGGACCGCCTGCAACACCGCAGCGGAACAGTTCGGGGTAGTTTGTCATCAGGGAGATGGTCATAAAGCCGCCGTAGCTCCAGCCGTGCACGCCCACGCGGGTCTCATCGGCCCAGCTGTTGGCAAGCAGACGCTTCAGGCCAGCAACCTGGTCTTCCATCTCGGCCACTCCGCAGGCGCGGTTTATGGCCTTTTCAAAGGCGGCGCCGCGGTTGGTAGTGCCCCTGTTGTCCTGTACATATACTATATAGCCTTTCTGGGCCATAAGCATTTCCCACATCCGTATGCTCCCGAGCCAGCTGTCCCTTACCAGCTGGGAATGGGGCCCTCCGTAAACGTAAACTATTACAGGATACTTCTTTGCTGGATCGAAGCCAACGGGATAGATGAGCCTGTAGTAGTTCTGGAAGGCTCCGTCGGCCGAGGGGACGGTCCCGACCTCAACCTTTCCGGCAGCATAGCCTTCCAGGGGATCCGGGCCTTCGTAAAGGATTTCCCTGCTTTTGCCGTCGCAGCTGCCGAGGGCAACTTTCACCGGCGTGGAAGTATTGCTCCAGCGGTCCAGGAAGCGGCTGCAGTCGGGGGAGAGTTCGACATTGTGCCAACCCCTTGCCCAGGTGAGCCTGAAGGGCTTTTTGTACCTGTCCTTGTACCAGCGGCGGGGGATTTCATTGCGGAAAAGGTGGTTCTCGACGGGGGATATCTCGGCCGAGGTATAATAGATGTAGCGTCCGTCATTTCCAAGGTAGGAAACGTCGGCGGCCGACATAGTAAAGCGGCGGATGCGGCCGAGGGTATCGGCCAGATAGAGACTGCGGTAGCCGTCGCGGTTGTCGGTCCGGTAGATGAAGAGGTCGTTGCGGCCTTCTACGAAGTGGATGGGATCTTCGGGCTCTACCCAGGCGGGATTGTCTTCGCTAAGGATGGTGCGCACAAAGCGGCCGTCGGAGGCACGGTAACGGTTAAGC
>JAGCYC010000082.1 GCA_017961015.1 Bacteroidales bacterium
CGGTTGTCGGTCCGGTAGATGAAGAGGTCGTTGCGGCCTTCTACGAAGTGGATGGGATCTTCGGGCTCTACCCAGGCGGGATTGTCTTCGCTAAGGATGGTGCGCACAAAGCGGCCGTCGGAGGCACGGTAACGGTTAAGCCTCAAGTGGTGCTGGCTGCGGTCAAGTATCTGGGCGTAAATGTCCCTGCTGTCTGGCGACCAGCTTACGCAGGTAATGTAACGCTCTGAGTCAAAATCGTTTATCTGCATATAAACAGTCTTGCCGCTTTCGGAATCCCATACGCCCAGGGAAAGCTTTTCAGAGGCCATCCCGTTCATCGGATAGCGTTCCAGCCTGAGCGTTCCGGTGCGGGAGCCTATGTCCAGAAGGGGAAAGAGAGTCACGTCCCTTTCGTCCTTGCGGTAGAAGGCGAAGCGTTTTCCGTCTGGGGAAGGGAAGACTCCTCCCTCTATGCCGAATTCGTTACGGCTCACGCTTTCGCCGTACACTATACCCTCCTCGGCGGCATTCCAGACTTTCAAGGAATCGGCAAAACGAAGCTCTTGGGCCGATTGGGCCTCTTCGCCGGAGGCCCGCTTGTCAAGGACGCTGCTGTCGGGGCCGAAATGGTAGTAGGGTGCCCTGGAATAGCCTTTTCCATAATAGATAGCCTCTTCCATCGTAAAGGCCGCACCTTCGTGGGCAGGATAGCTGCCCACCAGGCCCTGGGCAAAAAGGGCGGCGCTGCCCATAAGGACGGCGCCGGCACAAGATACCAGTCTTTTCATCGCTTAAAGGAAGAAGGGCTCATCGGCCTTGTTGGTGCTGCTTTCGGGGGCGGGCTCGTCGTTTACGGAGTCCACGATGCTGCGTTCATAACCGCGCCAGGGGAGTGTGCCCTTGTATTCTTTGTAATGGACTGTAACCCTCTCACCGGTCATTTGGGTGAGTTTTTCGGCCACTTCCTTGTCCGAGACGGAGAACTTGAAGGTCTTGGACTGGACTGAGCCGCTGTTGTACTTGTTTCCGTAGCCGGTGAGGATCATCTCTCCCTCATAGGTCTTGAACAGGTAACCGGTGTAGGTGAGCGAGTTCAGCTCTCCGGTCTTGGTGCCGTCGGAGAATACCCAGAGGAATTTGAAATAGCAGAAGCCGCAGGCTGCCGCGAGCAGCAGGATAATGACCAGGAAGGCTACGAGGCCGCTTTTCTTAGATGCCATATCTGTAATAGTTTTATCCTTGCAAAGATAAGTTTTTATTCCTTTGTGCGCAAGCGGGACACAGCCCTTTCAGAAGGTGGGAGGCGCTTTGGACCACATAGCCTTCGGGGACTTCTACCTGAGGGACCGGAATATGGTCCAGGCAGAAGGTCTTATGGCACTCCGAGCACCAGAAGTGGACGTGGAGGTCGTCATCTCCGTCTTCGTCGTGATGGTGGGCGTGGCACAGCTCGTAGCGCACTCCGTCGCCGTTGTCTTCCAGGGCGTGCACTAGGTGGGCGCCGTGGAAAAGCGTAAGGGCCCTGAAGATATTGGATTTGTCTATGGTTTCCAGCATTGTCTCCAGCTCCGAGACCGAGAGCGGACGGCCGGCGCTGTCAAGGGCCCGGGCTATGCGAAGGCGGTTTGCAGTGGCCTTTACGCCGTGCTGGGCAAAGAGATATTCCAGGGACTGGTCCATTGTTGAACAAAAAAAGGGAAAGCTCCTTACATCGCACCGCTACAACCTCCTACCCTTGCTACATTCCTGTCCTGGGGGAATTCAGAGGGAGCTGGTCGTGTAAGACTTTCCCGCTGCAAAGGTAGTGTTTTTATGGAAAAACACCAAATTAAATACTGTCGAAAATAAAGGGGAGAAGGTCGTCCACTTTCCAGAATTTGTGGATTCGCTTCTGTCCCACAAGGATAACCTTGAGGGGTTTCCCGCTCTTGCGCTGATACTCGGCCATAACCTGACGGCAGCTGCCGCAGGGGGTGGCGGGTTTGTCCAGCAGGACGCCGTTGTTCGCGGCTACCACGGCAATGGTGTCACAGGGTACTCCGGGATGGGATACACCTGCGGCAAAAAGGGCGGTACGCTCTGCACAGAGGCCGGAAGGATAGGCGTTGTTTTCCTGGTTGGCACCCCTTACGATGGTCCCGTCTTCGAGACGGAGGGCGGCGCCCACCTGGAAATGAGAATAGGGAGAATAAGACGAATGACGGGCCTCGAGGGCCTCTTTTACGAGTTCCTGATCCTCCGGACTCATCTCGGAGGCCGAGTTGTAATCGTCGTAGTCTATGACTAACTGTTTATTGCTCATGTGGCTGTGTTTAGTGCCCGAAGACAATATGCCTACGGGATTGCAAGTTAGCAATAATTTTCTGAAATATCAAATAACGCCGCTTCCGAGCATAATTTGCCCGTCATACCATACGGCGAACTGACCGGGGGAGATACCTCTCTGGGGCGCATCGAAAAGGATGTACAGCACGCCCTGACGCATAATGAGCGTGGCGCTCTGGAGGGGCTGGCGGTAGCGTATGCGAACCCTGAAACGGCGCATTTCACCGCAGGAAAGACGGGCCGAGGGCTCTATCCAGTGGATGTCCTCTTCCCTGACTGCAAGGCAGAAGCGGCTGAGTCCCTTGTGCTGATGCCCTTCACCCACATAGACGCGGTTGCTTTCGGTATCCGTCCCTATAACGAAGACAGGAAGTGCGTGCCCGCCCACTCCAAGCCCCTTTCTCTGGCCTATGGTATAGAACTGGGCTCCCTCGTGCCGTCCCACTATGGCGCCACAGGGATTGGGCTTGATGCGGGTCTTGCGTATGTGTTTGCGGGAGCTGCGGTAGGTCTCTGTCTCGAATTCTATCCTATAGGTAATAGGCGTGGAAAGAGTCTCCAAATCGGCATCTGAAAGCGCTCCAAGCTTATTTATGTCCCAGGGAGAATCACCGAGGGGCTCCCCGTCGCTTGTAAGGATCTTCTGCTCGGGGGCATAGCGGACTGTGCGCTCCACGGAGGCTCCGTCTTTAAGCAGGGAGTCCAGAAGCTCCTGCTGCCTTAGCCAAAGCGGATCCGTGGCATAATAGGCGTCGAAGACCTCCACGATGTCGCCCTCAACGCTTCTGAGCTTTTGCTGGAGGAAGGTGGGAAGGTCCACCTTGCCCACGAAGCAGATGCCCTGGGAGTCCTTCTTTTCGGCCGATGGAAGGTCGGCCTCCCTGGCGATCCGGCGGACCTCAGGCTTGCTCAGCTCTCCGATGGGGAAGAGGGCCCTTGAAAGCTGCTCCTGGGACAGCTGGCAGAGGAAATAGGACTGGTCCTTGTTGGGATCGGCCCCTTCAAGGATGCGGAAACTGCCGTCCGGAAGCTGCTGCTTGCGGCAGTAATGGCCGGTAGCAACGAAATCGGCCCCCATCTTGAGGGCTACTTCCATAAAGGCGTCGAACTTGATTTCCCGGTTGCAGAGCACGTCGGGATTGGGGGTGCGGCCCTTGGAATACTCCTCGAACATATAATCCACGACCCTCTGGCGGTACTTTTCCGAAAGATCCACGAAATAGAAGGGTATGCCTATCTTGCGGGCGACCATTTCGGCCACGAAGCGGTCTTCCTCCCATTCGCAGTCGCCGTGGAGGGTGGCGTCGGCATTGTGCCAGTTCTGCATAAACATAGCAAAGACATCGTAGCCTTCCTGCTTGAGAAGGTACGCTGCAACGGAGGAATCTACCCCGCCGGAAAGTCCTACGCAGACTTTTATCTTGCTATTGTCGCTCATTCAAATAAAAAATGGAGACCACTTCTTTGACTGCGGTCTCCAACTTTTGAGGTACCAAGCGGAATCGAACCGCTGTAGCAGGTTTTGCAGACCTGTGCCTAACCACTCGGCCATAGTACCAAACGGGACTGCAAAGATAGCAGTAAAAATGGAATCTGCAAAATTATTCCCCGCCAAATTCTTCAGCCCCGTTTCCGGTCCCTTCTTCAGAGGCCTCATCTTCCGTCAGAGGCTCCCCGGCTTCCTTGCTTGCACGTGACAGCGAGTCCAGACGGTAGCTTAGCTCGTCCACACGGGCCTGGAGGGCATAGACGAGGGATCCGGTTTCGGCCAGATCGGCCTCGGTGCGGGTGTAGATATCGTCTATGAGCCCGTTCATTTCTTCCTGGGAATAGCCTCCGATAAGGTGTTCGCTAAGCTTGATGCGGTTTTCCTTTATCTTGTGGGCGGCGGCCCGGGCGTAGAAATCGGCCTTGAGACTGTCGGTGAGCGGCTCTCCGGCAATGGAGAAATCCACGTGGCGGTTCTTGACTTTGTAGTCGTAGATGTAGGAGCGTCCCACCAGGCGGTTGCCTTCCACGAAGGTACGGACGTTGCGCTCGAAGTTGTTCTCTACCACGGCGTTCACGGCGGAGAATATGCTGGGAACGATGACGATGAGCAGTACCAGGCTTATGACCCTTCTCTGGCGTATGGCGCTTTCGGGCGAGAGGGACTGCACGGTGCGGAAGCGCAGGTACTTGACCATCAGGTAGGTGGCCAGGGCGATGAAGACGCTGTTTATGACAAAGAGGTACAGGGCGCCCAGGAAAAAGTGCATATTCAGATGTGCCAGGCCGTAACCTGCAGTGCAGAGCGGCGGCATAAGGGCGGTGGCGATGGCAACGCCGGAAAGCACCGTCCCGCGCTCTTTACGGCAGTTCTCCAGTATGCCTGCAAGACCGCCGAACAGGGCTATGAGCACGTCGTAGATGGTGGGGGAGGTGCGGGCCTCCAGTTCGGTGGGATTCACCAGCGACAGGGGGCTTATCATAAAGTAAAGCGTGCTGGCTACCAGCGATACTCCCACCATTATAAGTAGGTTCCGGGCAGCCGATCTGAGAAGGTCCAGATCGTTGGTACCCAGCGACATTCCTACGCCGATGATAGGTCCCATCAGGGGCGACACCAGCATAGCGCCGATGATGACGGCGGTGGAGTTTACGTTAAGTCCTACCGAGGCTATGATGATGGAGAATGCAAGAATCCAGACATTCGGGCCGCGGAACCAGATTGCGCTCTTGATCCTGGCGGCTGCATCTTCGGTGTCAACTTCGGCCGATATGGAGGTAATGCCTTTAAACCAGCGCTTGAAGTAATTCCAGAAACTGTCGTTATTCATAGGGGAGTAGCTTTAATTGTCGGAGTCGGGTAAGGGTTTCTTGGGATTCTTGGGAATACCCAGTTTTATTAGCTGATGGGCCGATGTGAGGATGGAATTTCCGCCGTCGGCAATCTTGGCCGAGCAGGCCTCCCACTGGTTCAGCGCATCTTCCAGCTTCTTTCCCATAGTGGCGTGTGCCTGGGCGAAATCGGCCACGCGGTCCACCATCGTGGAGGCCGCCTTGATTATCTTTTCCTGGTTGCGTACCTGGTCGAAATTGGTCCAGGCCACGCGTATCATCCTCAGGAAGGGCATCAGGGTTTCCTCGGTGGTTATCAGGACGCCCATTGAATAGGCCTCGCGGAAAATGTCCGGTGCAAGGGTCTTTGCAAGCTGAAGGGCCCCGTAGTTGGGGATGAACATTATCACATAGTCCAGGGTCTTGTATCCGTCCCGTATGTAGTCCTGGTAACGTTTTGTGGCAAGGCTCTTTATCTGGGTGCGGATGGCCAGGAGATTGCGTTTGGCGGCATCCTCCTTAACATCGGGGTCGTCGGAGGCATAATAGTCGGAGAGGGCGTCCAGGGACACTTTTGCGTCCACAATGACCTCGGTGTGGTCGGGGTAGTGAAGGATGTAGTCGGGCCTCATCCGCTTGCCGCTGTCTTCGCCTGTGACTATCTGTCCGGAGGCGTCGCGGAGGGTTTCTTCCTTGTCGAAGTCCCTGCCTTCAACCATACCTTCGGCTATGAGCATATTGTAGAGGATTATCTCACCCCAGGTGCCGGCCATCTTGTTCTGCCCTTTGAGGGCCTGTGCGAGGTTATCGGCCTTGTTGCCTATTGCCGATGTCTGCTCCCTGAGGTTCTTGACGGCCTGCTCCACGGCTTCCTTTACGCTGGCAGTGCCTTCCGACTGCGATTTCTTCTGGGCGTCGAAGGACTGCTTCATATCCTGGAGGTCCTTGCTGAGGTTGCCGCTGATGTTCTTGAAGGTTTCCTGAGCCTTCTTTTCCAGGGCTTCCTCCCTTTGGCGGAGAAGTTCCTCGGTGCGGGCGGTCATCTCGTTGCGGATCTGGCCGATCTGCTGCTCCAGGGCCTTCTGATGGCTTTCCTTGAGCTCGGCGACGGCTTTTTCGTGGCTCTCCTTCAGCTCCCGGACGGCCTTTTCGTGGCTCTGCTCCAGGGCTTTTTCGCGGGCATCGGCCTGGAGGTACTTTTCCTTCCATTCCCTGCCGTTGCGTCCAAGGCGGGAAGCTGTTATGGCGGCTGCTATGGCGGCCCCGGCAAGGGCTGCAGCTACGGCGACTGTTATCAGTACATAAACTTGTGTCATAGGCTTTTCAATATGCTTTGTGCTGCGGCCCAGCCTGTGCTCCAGGCCGCCTGCAGGTTGAATCCGCCGGTTATGGCGTCTATGTCAAGTACCTCTCCGGCAAAAAGGAGCCAGGGGTATTTCCGGCTCTGGACCGTGTTGGGTACAAGGTTGGTGAGGGCGATTCCGCCCGCGGTTACGAACTCGTCCCTGAAGCGCGGGCGTCCGTCTATGGCGTAGCGGTCGTTGGAAAGCTGCGAGACAAGGCGCCGGAGTCCTTTCGATCCCAGTTCTCCCCAACGGATGTCGCTCCTGAGGCCGGCGCGCTCCATTATGAGGGTCCACAGCCTTTCTGGGAGGGGACGGGCCTGGGAAAGCTGCCTGCGGGGCTGCGAGACGGCGATTTCCTCCAGGCGGGCGCGGATATCGGCCTCCGGGGCATCCATCCAGTTCACGGCTATCTCTCCCTTGTAGGAGCTGGCTGCCAGTTCCCTTGCGGCATAGGACGAGAGCCTGAGGATTGCCGGACCTGAAAGTCCCCAGTCGGTGATGAGCAGTGGCCCGGAAGCTTTGTGCGGACTTCCGCAAAGGCTTACCGAGGCCTGTACCACCAGCCCCATACGTTCGCAAAGGGCTTTGTCCCTGACGCTCAGGCTGAACAGGGAAGGGACCGTTAGAACCCATTCCAAATCCAGACCGGCTGTCATAGGAAGGCCTTTGGGGGCTCCGCCGCTTGTAACGACCACGTGGTCGAAGGGCTGCCCGTCCACGCTGCCGTCGGCCCCGATCTGCTTCACCGCGTGTCCTGTATGTAGGGTGGCCCTGCGTATGCCTTTTTCCAGGACTCCGACTATGTCTGCGGCATCCTGCGAGGCCGGAAAGACACAGTGGTCTTCCTGGGTTACCAGGGGCACTCCCCGGCTTTCGAACCATCGGCAGCAGTCCTCGTTGGAAAACTGCTTCAGAAGGCGTCCCATAAGCCTTTCTCCGCGGGGATAAGCTTCCTTCAGGGAACGTATTCCGCCGAAGTCATTGGTGAGGTTGCATCGGCCCCCGCCGGTGATGCGCAGCTTTTCCATAGGGGAGGGATGAGCTTCGAAAATGCTCACCGCCAGCTTTCCCGCCGCGTTTTCCAGAAGATTGGCGGCGCAGAAACAGCCGGCGGCTCCGGCTCCTATGACGGCTACCCGGCTCATATATGCCTAAGCCTGGGGAGTCTCCTTTATGTACAGGTCCTGCTGAGGGAAAGGAATCTCTATTCCGGCATCGGCAAAGGCCTTGTAAATGGCCTCACGGGCCTGTGCGGCAAAGGTGTAATGGGTTTCCACCGTGGTGTAGAGCACGGTCTGCAGGTCCACGGAGCTGTCTCCGAAGTTGAGCAGGCGTACCTGTACACCCTTCTTGCGGTCCACTATCTCGCGTCCGTACTTGTCCTTGGTCATAAGGGGCTCCAGGGCCTTGAGTATGGTTTCCCTGGCCTTCTGTACGTCGGTACCGTATTTCACGCCCACGGTGAAGCTCAGGAGCTCGTAGGAATGGTTGCGGGTGAGGTTCTTGAAGTTCTTGTTGAACAGGGCGGTGTTGGTGAAGGCTATCACCGAGCCGTCCACGGCTTCCAGGTTGGTGCTCTGGTAGCTCAGGCTCTGGACGGTACCGCGTATGCCGTCGCATTCCACTATGTCGCCAACGCGCACACGGCCGGACATAAGCTGGACCCCGTAGAAGAAGTTGTTCAGCACGTCCTTCATAGCGAAACCGATACCCGTTGCCAGGCCGGTGGTAATAATGGTGAGGGCCGATGTGGGAATCTGCAGCATTGCAAAGCAGATAATCACGAACAGACCCCAGTACAGCAGGGTTATCAGGTTGTTGGCCAGATTGAAGTTTATGTCGGATTCCTTGAACACCACGCCTTCCCCGAGCTTGGAGATGGCCTTGCGTGTCTTAGCCACGCGGTAGAAGGCCTTGGTGGCATAAACTCCGTAGCGGAACAGGAAGAACAGGCTTATTACCAGGACCATCTTGAAGAGCGAGAGCTCTATATAGTTCTCCCAGTGGATGATGGGCTTGAAGAAGACGTCACTGGCGGTGCCGGTGAGGTCGAATACCTTGCAGGCCATCTGTATGGCAAGCGGCAGGGACCAGAGGCTGAATACCGGAAGTATGGTCATATTGACAAGGTCGTGCAGCCAGGAGACCTCTATGTAGGAACCCTTCTTGCCGGAACGGGGCAGCTGTGGATAGTTCTCGCGGTAGCGCTGCTCCCTTTCCTTGACGTGCTTGCTGTAGTGGCGGTCGAAAATGATGGAGATGGCGGTTACGCTCTGGATTATGGAAAGCTGGAAGAGCCACCAGATAAGGATGAGCAGGGCCATCATACTTAGGCCGTAGAAGGCTATTACGGTGCATACAGCCATAACGGCGGCCGATATCCACAGCAGGAAGATGTCGGTCTTGGGAACCCGTTTCTGACGGTGTATGTTCTCCAGGATCTGCCAGATGGTGAACAGCAGCACAAGGGGAGGGAATGCCAGGTTGATGATGCTGTTGGGGATGAAGACAGTCCTGAAGAACACCACGATGAAGGCCAGGGTGAAGGTGGGCAGGTAGCTCACCAGGGCGTTCTTGCACTCCTCGTGGGTGCGCAGGCGTATCGTAAGCGAGAGCAGGATAGCCGCCAGCAGCCAGGCGAATTCGGCCAGGCGGCGCGACGAGAGCGATACGAAGGGATTGGACATCGTGTAGATGTTGATGCCCAGGATCACTGCGAAGAAGAATACTCCCGTGAGCGCCAGGATAACTGTCTTGCGTTCCTGGAAGGTAGGTGTCTGGAAGTAGCGTATGTGCTTGAGACCAAGACGGGCCACGCCGTAGCTCAGGAAGATAGCCAGTATCATTATGACCAGCATCGCTATGGCATAGGATATCACGATGGGGCCCCTCCAGGCGCTGAAGGTGCCGCTCTTGCGGTACGATTCCATGCCGTAGCGGCTTGCGGCGTCGCGGGAAGCGCGCGCGAAATACATACGGAAACGCTTGATTATCTGCACGTAATTGCGCTCACCCTCCAGGAACACCGAACGCTGGACCTGCTTGAAGCGGTTCTGGGCGTAGTCATAGGCCTCCTTGAGCTTGGCGTCGGTCTCGGAATAGTAGCGGCTGTCGGTCTCTATCCTGTGGATGGTGTCCCAGTAGTAGTCCACCATAGCTTCGGCCAGCACCAGGCAACTGTCCCTGAGGGCTATATCTCCGGGGGCGAGCTTAAGGGTGTCCAGGTCGTGGATGAATTCGGGATTGGACATCAGGGTGTCCACCACCACGTTTATGGAATCCATTACGGTTTCCACTACGGGCTCGGTGAGTTCGCCCTTCCGGCGCACAGGAGGCATATTCCGCAGGGTCTGGGCCAGTTTGCTGTAGCGCTCCACCTCTACCTGCATACTCTGGATTATCTGGTCAAAAGGCATTCGGCGCTTGTCAAAGGCCTCATACTGGCTGGTGACCTGGTTGAGGGCATAGGTGAGGTCGAAGGTGAAGTTCTGAGGCTGTGAGTACAGCATCAGGGACAGCTCGTTGCACTGGTCCACCAGGTTTACGAGCACCTGGTGCTGGGCTTCCACCCTCCGTTTGGATGTGGTGTTGCGGCGGGTGATTTCCGAGTGGGCTTCACGCAGTTCGTACAGCAGGATGTCCAGGGTGTCGTGCATACTCTTTTCCTGGAACACTGCCCATAGCGGAATTGCGACGGCAATGGCCGCGGCAATCGCGATAAGACGCCTTTTTTTCATACTGGGGCGGGTATTTTAGTTCTGTGTTTCTTCGGTATCGGCAGGCAGCACAATCTGCTTGTACTGGTTCTTTCGCTTGAGCCAGCGGTCGCGGGCATACTGCTGCATATCGGTTATGGTATCGTTTTCATCGATGATCTCCATTCCCAGGATGGTCTCGATGATGTCTTCGAGGGTAATAATGCCCTGGAAACAGCCGTAGTCGTCGATTATCAGGGCTATCTGGTCCTTGGTCTTGAGCAGGCTTTCCCAGATATCGGCCACCGACGTTTCCTCGTGGAAGGCGGCTATCTTTCGCTTGATTGACTGGAGTTTCTGGTCGAATTTGTCATCGGCCAGGTTCTCCAGGACGTCGTAGCGCATTATGTAGCCGGTGATGAATTCAGGCGATTCGGCATATACGGGGATGCGGGAATTGTGGGAGAGCTCCTCCTGACGGTAGAATTCCTTCAGGGTCATACTTTCCGGGGCTATAGCGGCCACGACCCTCGGGGTCATTACGTCGTAGGCCTTGATGCCGTCCAGCTTTATGATGTTCTGTATGACCTTGTTCTCGGAATTGTCAATGACACCTTCTTCCTCGCCGATATTGGCCATTGCCGATACTTCCTCGCGGGAAATGCCGGTGTCGGGCTCGTCGTCCGAGATGGAATTGTGTATCTTGTCGATGATCCAGACTATCGGATAGAGCAGGTAGGTGAGGAAACGCATTACCTTGGCCAGCCAGAGGAGGTCCTTCCAATGGGATGTGCCGATGCTTTTGGGGACTATCTCCGAGAAAACCAGGATGAGTATGGTCATAAGGCCGCTCACTATGCCGAAGAGATGGTCTCCGGAGAGCATCGTCACCTGATGGCCCACTGCGGCGGCGCCCAGGGTGTTGGCTATGGTGTTGAGCGAGAGGATGGCCGACAGGGGACGGTCGGGGTCATCTTTCATCTTGGCGAAGAGGATGGCGTTTTTGTCACCCTCGTGCTCTTTCATACTTATGTAGGAGATGGGTGTGGACATCAGTACCGATTCCAGCAGGGAACACATAAATGATATTCCGAGCGTAAGGAGAAGGTAGAAGATGAGTAAAGTCATATACAGTATATAATTAACTTGCAAATTTAATCTTTTCCGCCGATATAAATGCAAGGGCGGCAAGCATAATTGGTAAAATATTAGTAATTTTGCACGTTAAACAGTGACTATGCCAACGAAACCCGATTATACAGCTGTTCTGGAGGTCGCTGCCCAGGCCGGACATATCCTTCTGGAAAACGGCGCGGAGATATCCCGCGTCGAGGATATTATGGACCGTATCGCCACCCATTACGGGGTGTCGTCCGGCAGTTTCTTCGTGCTGTCAAACGGTATTTTCACCACCGGCCAGCCAGAGAAAGTACGGATTGGAGGCGGTCAGGCTTCCACTTATGCCAATGTGGAGTTTATCCCCCTGAAGGGCATACAGCTTTCCAAGGTAACGGCCGTGAACCGGCTGAGCTATGACATAGCCGCCGGGGGAGTAAGCCTTGAAGAGGCCAAGGAGAGGCTGGACCGCATCCGCAGCGCCGCCCCCAAACCTTTCTGGGAGCAGATGGCCGGATCGGCCTTCGGAGCCGTCGGTTTCTGCGCCGTTTTCGGCGGCGGTTTTATGGACTGCGCCGCGGCTTTCGTAGTGGGATTGCTGCTTCACGTTTTTTCAAACCTGCTTAGTGCACGCTTCCTTTCCAAGATTGTCGGGGGTGTATGCAATGCATTGATGGCAACGCTCTTATGTATCCTCTCCTGGAGGATCGGTTTCGGTGCCAGCCTGGCCAATATCATCATAGGCGCCATAATGCCGCTCATCCCCGGAGTGCCCTTCGTGAACGGTGTGAGGGACCTTGCAAACTCGGACTATCTGGCCGGAATCACAAGGCTCACCGATGCTATGCTGGGTTTCTTCTGCATAGCCCTGGGAGTGTCCCTGGCCTTCCTTCTGGACGGCTGGGTTTCGGGCGGTATGATAGAACTCAAGGGCGTGACGCTCAATCCCGAGACTGCATCCTATCTGTGGCAGGGCATAGCTGCCTTCGTGGGCACCGTGGCCTTTGCGGTACTCTTCGGGGTGGACCGGGCGCAATACCTCTGGACCGGTGTGGCCGGCTGTGCCGGCTGGGTCCTGTACCTTGTGCTTATACGGATGGCGGGGATGTCTCCTGCCGCGTCCACGGCGATATCGGCCCTGGTGGTGTGCATAATGTCAAGGCTTGCAGCGGTTCCCACGCGCTGTCCCGCACAGGTTTTCCTGCTCTGCGGAATCTTCCCCCTGGTGCCCGGAGCCGGTATTTTCTGGTTTACCTATTACCTTACGGCAGCCTCCTTCGGAGCGGCCCTGCACAGCGGTTTCGCAGCCGCCACGGCCGCAATTGCCATAGTACTGGGCATAATCCTGGCGATGGAACTGCCCCAGAGGCTCTTCTCCCGCCGCAAGGGAGTTCATTGACAATAAATTATTTACGATATGGATAACAACCAAGCCAAAGCGCCCAACCAGCTGAGCCTGGAAATCAATCCCCAGCTCACCAAGGTTTCCTATTCCAACCTGGCCATTATCTCGCATTCCCGTTCGGAATTCGTGATAGACCTGGCTTCCAATCTCCCCGGCATACCCAAGGCCATAGTGGAGAGCCGTACCATAATGACTCCGGAGCACGCAAAACGCCTTATGAACGCCCTGTTCGACAATATTTCAAAGTATGAGGCACAGTTCGGAGTGATAGACCTGGGCGGAGGTAAGAACGGCCCTCAGCCTGGCTCCAGCTTCAATCTGGCCGATTTCGGTCCGCTGGGAGGAGGAAGCAAGTCGTGATGGTGGATCTGAGCCGGATCAGGGCATTTGCATTTGACATAGACGGAGTGGCCACCGACGGGGGAGTCCTGTGCTCCACGGACGGTGACCTTCTGCGTACCTACGACGCCAAGGACGGATTTGCCATAAGGATGGCCTGTATGAACGGCTATCCTGTTGGCGTTATTACCGGCGGCAGCTCCGAAAGTATACGCAAACGTATGATTACCAGCGGAGTAAAGCCGGAAGACGTATTCCTGCACTGCCGCGACAAGATGGTTGAGTTCGGCCAGTTCTGCGCCCGTTACTCCCTGGAGCCTTCGCAGGTGATGTTCTTCGGCGACGACATTCCCGACGTGGAGGTGCTCCGTGCCTGCGGTTGCGGTGTCTGTCCTTCCGACGCCGTCCCTGAGGCCCGCGAGGCAGCCGACTGGGTGTCGGACCGTCCCGGCGGAAAGGGTTGCCTGAGGCAGGGGATAGAGACTGTCCTCCGCAGCCAGGGCAAGTGGATCTTCGACGCCAAAACCTATAAGAAACTCTTTTAGGATGGAGCTTTACGGAAAACGTATCATCCTTGGCAGCAACTCCCCAAGAAGGCAGGCTCTTCTTAAGGGGCTTGATATTGATTTCGAGGCAGATACAGGCAATGACTTCAAGGAAAGCTTTGGTCCGGAGGTGGACTACGACCTGGTTCCGCTGCTTATGAGCGAGGGCAAATCGGCCGGCTTTCACAGGCCCCTTGCCGATGACGAAATCCTGATCACCGCCGATACTATGGTGATCCTTCCTCCATCGGCCGGAAACCAGGGTTGTATCCTTGGTAAACCGAGGGACCGTGAGGATGCCATACGGATGCTCAGGCTGCTTTCAGGTCGGGAGCATCACGTGATTACCGCAGTAACCCTCAGGGACAGCCGCCGGATGGAGAGCTTCACCGATCTAACCGAGGTCTGGTTCAAGCCTCTTACCGAGCAGGAAATCGTTTATTACGTAGATACTTACAAGCCTTTTGACAAGGCCGGGGCCTATGCCGTCCAGGAATGGATAGGGTATGTGGGCATTTCGCGCATAGACGGCTCGTACTTCAATGTGGTGGGCTTTCCCGTCCAAAAAGTGTATGAGGCCCTCCTGCGCTTTGCAAAGCCGTGAAAAAAGCTTAAATTTGTAAGTTTTAATTAAAGATTATGAAAGAACTCGCAGCAAAATACAGCGCGGCCCAGGTAGAGGACAAATGGTACGGCTGGTGGCTTGAAAAGAAGTTTTTCCACTCAGAACCGGACTCCCGTGAGCCCTACACCATAGTGATACCCCCGCCCAACGTGACGGGAATCCTGCATATGGGCCACGTGCTCAACAATACGCTTAACGACGTGCTCATACGCAAGGCGCGTATGGACGGGAAGAATGCCTGCTGGGTACCCGGTACCGACCACGCCTCCATCGCCACCGAAAGCAAGGTGGTGGCCAAGCTCAAGGATATGGGCATTTCCAAGGACAGCCTTACCCGCGAACAGTTCCTCGAGCACGCCTGGCAGTGGAAGGAGGAGCACGGCGGAATCATTCTTGAGCAGCTGCGCAAACTGGGTTGCTCCTGCGACTGGGACCGCACCCGCTTTACTATGGAACCGGCTCTGTCCGAGGCGGTTATCAACACCTTCGTATATTTCTACAAAAAAGGCTGGATATACAAGGGTGTGCGTATGGTGAACTGGGACCCCGAGGCCCTTACCGCCGTTTCCGACGACGAGGTGATCCACCGCGATACCCAGAGCCATTTCTATCACCTCAAGTATTATATAGCCGATTCGGAAGGCCGTCCCACGGACAAGTACCTGGTAATCGCCACCACCCGTCCTGAGACCATTATGGCCGATGCCGCCATCTGCGTGAATCCCGCCGATGAAAGGCATCACTGGCTGCGCGGCAAGCAGGTCCTTATCCCTCTGATCAACAGGGCCATACCCGTGATTGAGGACGACTATGTGGAGATGGACTTCGGTACAGGCTGCCTTAAGGTTACCCCCGCGCACGACGTCCACGACTATGAGATCGGCCTCAGGCATAATCTGCCCGTGCTGGACATCATTGACGAGCACGGCCGCCTTAACGAAAAGGCCCGGATACTGGTAGGCGAGGACCGTTTCGTCGCCCGCAAGAAGATAGTCAAGATGCTGGAAGAGGCCGGGAATCTGGTGAAAACCGAGGCCTACACCTCTCCGGTGGGCTATTCCGAGCGTACCAACGCGGTTATTGAGCCCCGTCTGTCGGCCCAGTGGTTCCTCAAGATGGAATCCCTGGCTGCGACTGCCCTGGAAACCGTGGAAAGCGGCCGCACCCGCTTCATTCCCGAGAAATATATGAATACCTACCGCCACTGGATGGAGAATGCCCGCGACTGGTGCATTTCCCGCCAGCTCTGGTGGGGCCAGCGCATACCCGCCTGGTACCTTCCGGACGGTTCCTTCGTGGTGGAAGCAAATGCCGATGCAGCCCTGAAGGCCGCCCAGGCCATAAATCCCGATATCAAGGCAGAAGATCTCCGCCAGGACGAGGATGTGCTGGACACCTGGTTCAGCTCCTGGCTCTGGCCTATTTCGGTTTTCGACCCCCTAAGGCCCGGACATCCGGAGCACAAACCCAATGCGGACCTTGCATATTATTATCCTACCAACGACCTTGTGACCGGCCCGGACATCATTTTCTTCTGGGTGGCCCGTATGATTATGGCAGGGGAGGAATTTATGGGCCGCGAACCCTTCTCCAACGTCTATTTCACCGGTATCGTGCGTGACAAGCTGGGCAGGAAGATGTCCAAGACCCTTGGCAACTCGCCTGATCCTCTGAAGCTTATCGCTGAATACGGGGCCGATGCAGTGCGCATAGGTATGCTGCTGTGCTCCAGCGCCGGCAATGACATCTTCTACGACGAGGCCCAGATCAAGCAGGGAGCCGCTTTCTGCAACAAGATTTGGAATTCCTACCGCCTTGTAAAGGGTTTCGCCGTGGGCGGAAGCCAGAGCGAGGTAGCCCGTCTGGCCGTGAAGTGGTTCGAGTCCAAGCTTTCACAGACCATTGCCGCAGTTGAGGACCATTACCGCAAATTCCGCATCTCGGATGCCCTGATGGCCATTTACAAGCTATTCTGGGACGACTATTGCTCCACTTACCTGGAGGCTGTAAAACCCGCTTTCGGAGAGCCTCTGGATGCCGATACCCACGCTGCAACGCTTTCTTTCTTCGACAGTCTGCTCCGCCTTATCCATCCCGTAATGCCCTTCATCACCGAGGAGCTGTGGCAGGATATCGCCGAGCGCCGGGAAGGGGAGTCCATTATGTTCGCCCCCACACCCAAGGCAGGGGAGGTGGATGCCGCCCTGCTCGAAGATTTTGCCCTGGCAATGGAGACCGTCAATGCAGTACGCGGAGTCCGCAACCAGAGAAACATTGCTCCGAAGGAGTGCCTGAACCTGCTGGTTAAGGGAAGCGCCTTCCCGGATGCAACCATCCCTCTGGTAGAGAAAATGGCCGCCTGCAAAGTGGAAAAGACCGAGGCTTTCGAGAGCGCACAGGGCGTCGGATTTATGGTGAGGACCTACGAAATGTTCGTCTCCCTGGACGGAATGGTGAACCTGGAAGAAGAGCTTGAAAAAGCCGAAAAGGAACTGGAACACCAGCTTAAATTCCTCGCCGGAGTGAGGGCAAAACTCTCCAACGAGCGCTTCACAGCCCACGCTCCCGCCGCCGTAGTTGAAACAGAACGCAAAAAAGAGGCCGATTCCCTCTCGAAGATAGAAAGTCTTCAGGCAAAGATTAAGGCGCTGAAAAACAATTAAAGTAACATAATTGTTCATATAGATAACATTTTTGTTATGGCCATTTTCTCCACTACATTCCCGGTCCGCTACTACGAAACCGACCAAATGGGGGTGGTACACCACTCCAATTACATACGCTATTTCGAAATAGCACGGGATGAGATGATGGTGAAGCTGGGCTTCCCGATTGAAAAGTGCGAAAAGGAGCTGGGCATCCTGGTTCCCATCGTCTCGGTGGACTGCCACTTCCGCTACCCGGCAAGGATGGGGGATGTGCTTACCGCAAGCGCCGAGGTGAACAAGGCGCCGCTCGCAAAAATGGTGATACGCCAGAAGGTGACCAACCAGGACGGCGTGCTCTGTGCCGAGGGCTCGGTGACGCTGGGCTTCCTGGACAAGGAGAGCTTCCGCCCTGTACGTTGCCCCGAACTGGTGACCGACTTATTCGAAAAATATCTTAACAACCATTAGTATTATGCTGTTTTATCCTTTGGCCATCGGCCCCTGGGAGATTGTAGCCATAGTTGCTGTCATAGTCCTTCTTTTCGGCGGCAAGAAGATTCCCGAGCTTATGAAAGGGCTCGGCAAGGGTGTCAAGAGTTTCAAGCAGGGAATGAACGAGGTGGAGAAGGAAATCAAGGACGCCACCTCCGATACCGACTCTTACGATAAAGAGGGGAAAGAATAAGTGTCTGGGAAGGACGCATCGATGTCCTTCTGGGACCACGTGGAGCAGCTGAGGGGAACCTTGTTCCGCTCGGTGCTCTCGGTAGCGCTCTGCTCCATAGTATTCCTTGCTTTTCCAAAACAGCTTTTTACGGCCGTGCTATGGCCCACGAGGGCCGATTTTCCCCTGTACAGGCTGCCCGGCGTGTCTTTTTCGATGGACCTTATAAACGTGGAGCTGTCGGCCCAGTTTTTCGTCCACATAAAGATTTCGCTGCTCTGTGCCCTTGTGGTGGCCTTTCCTTATATTATATGGGAACTGTGGAAGTTCATTTCCCCGGCGCTGTACGACAATGAGAGGAAGGCTGCGGCCAAGGCCTTCGGCCTGTCATCGGCCCTGTTCTATATGGGGGTGGCGGCAGGGTACTTCGTGGTACTGCCCGTCTGCCTTATGTTCTTCGTGAACTTCTCGGTGAGCGACGCCATAGTCAATACCATAACCCTGGGCTCATATATCAGCCTGTTTACCTCTATGGTATTCCTTATCGGCCTGGTGTTCGAGTTCCCCGCCGTGGTAGTGGTCCTGTCGGCTATGGGGCTGATAGGCAAGAAGATGCTCAGGCGCGGAAGGCGCTTTGCCATTGTGGCCGTGCTGCTGCTGGCGGCCCTTATCACCCCCAGCGATCCTTTCTCAATGTTTGTATTGGCCCTGCCGCTGTATGGGCTGTACGAACTGTCCATTTTGCTTTGCAAGGATGATATCGATAAATAATCTTACCCTTTCCTTCGGCAGTTTCAAATTGCTGGACAACGTCAATTTCCACATCGGCGACAGCGACAAGATCGGCCTTGTGGGAAAGAACGGAGCCGGCAAATCCACGCTTATGCGCCTGATTACCGGCGAGATAAAGCCTGAAAGCGGTTCGGTGGCAGTGCCTTCGGACCTGCGCATAGGCTACCTGCCCCAGATTATGGAGCATCATCACGGGCGCAGCGTTATAGAGGAAGTCCTCACCGTATTCGACTATATCCACGAACTGGAAAAACGGCTGCAGCAGCTCAGCGACGAGCTTGCCAGCCGCAGCGACTACGAGTCGGACGCCTATGCGGCAATAATCAACCGGATGAACGAGGTGTCAGACCGCCTGGCGCTGGAATCAGGGGAATCGCCCCGGGCCAGAGCCACCCGCGTGCTTACGGGCCTCGGGTTCCGTGCCGATGAACTGGACCGCCGCACCGAGACCTTCAGCCAGGGTTGGAATATGCGTATCGAGCTGGCAAAGATCCTGCTCGCCCGCCCGGACGTGCTGCTTTTGGACGAACCCACCAACCATCTGGACATAGAATCCATAGAATGGTTCGAGGATTATCTGAAGCGTTTCTCCGGTGCCGTGCTCCTGGTATCGCACGACCGCAAGTTCCTGGACAATGTCACTTCGCGTACGGTGGAGATAATGCTCGGGCACATCCACGATTATAAAGTGCCTTATTCACAGTATATTGTACTCAGGGAAGAACGCATTGCCCAGCAGCAGGCAGCCTTCGAGAACCAGCAGCGGATGATACAGAAGACGGAAGACTTCATAAACCGCTTCCGCTACAAGCCTACCAAGAGCAATCAGGTCCAGTCCCGCATCAAGGCCCTTGAGAAACTGGACAGGATAGAGGTGGATGAAAGCGACAATTCCCGCCTTTCGCTGCGTTTCCCTCCTGCACTGCGCTCCGGCGACGTGGTCTTCAAGGGGAGCGATCTGAGCGTCGGCTATCCCCAGAAGCAGGTTTTCTCCCACGCCGAGATTGAAATCCGCCGCGGGGAGAAGGTGGCACTTGTTGGTCGCATCGGCGAGGGCAAGACCACTCTGATGAGGGTGATTATGGGGCAGTTAAAGCCAAATGGAGGGGAGGCCCGCATCGGCCACCAGGTGAGCATCGGCTATTATGCGCAGAATCAGGAAGATATCCTGGATCCTTCGGAGACTGTCCTGGGCACTCTTGACCGCATTGCCGTTGGCGAGATACGCACCCGCCTGCGCGACATTCTGGGCGCCTTCCTCTTCAAGGGAGAAGATATAGACAAGAGGGTGGCGGTACTCAGCGGGGGAGAGCGGGCGCGGCTTGGAATGGCCTGCCTGATGCTCCAGCCCTATAATGTTCTGGCCCTGGATGAACCCACCAACCATATGGACATCCGTTCAAAAGATGTTCGCAAACAGGCGCTTAAAGCCTTCGACGGCACGCTCATTGTAGTTTCTCACGACCGGGACTTCCTGGAGGGGCTGGTGGACAAGCTGTACG
>JAGCYC010000083.1 GCA_017961015.1 Bacteroidales bacterium
GGGAGATGCCCGGTCGCAGCCGGGCATGACGGAAAGGTCAAGCCGGGAATGACGTAAAGCGGTCAGGAATGACGGAAAGGTCGCAGCCGGGCACAACAAAGCGACTGGTGGGTGATGGATTCGCCGGCCCTTCGACAGGCTCAGGGACCGTCGCAGCCGGGTATGACAGCGAAACCGGCCCTTCGGCAAGCTCAGGGACCGAGATTCCCGATCAGGTCGGGAATGACGGCAAGGCAATGTTGGGCCTGACGGCAAGGCAATGCCGGGAATGACGGAAAGGGAGCGCCTACCGCAACTTTTCTACGAAGGCTTGGGCGGCTTTGGAGCGCGGCAGGATCTGCTTGACTGCGCGAAGGATGGCATCGGCCTCACCGTTACCGACGCCTTTGACAGGGAAGCTTTCCTTGACGGAGCCGGCCGAGGCTTCCACAAAACCGTTGATGGCGGTCTGGCTCATACTGCCCGAAGTCTCCATACTCGAGGACTTCACGAAGCTGATCTCGAAGGGGGTTCCGTCATCGGCAAGGGTAAAACCGCCGCCCTGGAGCATCTGGGTGAAACGCTGGACGGCGACATCGGCCGCAGCTTCGGGCCAGTCGCCCTTGAGCACAAACTTGAAAGACTGGGCCTGAAGCCCTATGAAGGAAAGGAGCAGGAGCGCTCCCGCGAGCATAATTCTTTTCATCGGCATAAGGCCCGGGCGGTGTGATTATCCGCTAAAGGCCAGGGACAAATGTACTAAAATTGTGCCGAATATTAGCAGAAAGTACTTATATTTGTGAGCTAAAACGATTTTAAGCTTGAGCATCCGCCGTATAATAACGCTTGCAGGCGCACTCCTGTGCCTCTTCTCCTGCGCTCGGAAAGAAATGATTTCCGAGAATTACAACGTTACCAGCATCAAGCTAAACATCACCAACATTACGGTAATGGTAGGTGACGATTTCTCACTTGTAGCCACCTGCACCCCCGACGCCGTACCTGCCCATCTGCTGACCTGGGAGAGCAACAAGGAAAAAGTCGCCGTAGTGGATTCCGAAGGCGAAGTGAGCGCATTGAGCGAAGGCAGCGCCCGCATCACCGTATCGTACGGCAGCGCCAAAAGGAGCTGCATAGTAATAGTGAAAAAGGCCGATGGCACCGATCCCGGCACCGACCCTGGAACCAACCCCGGAACCAACCCCGGAACCAACCCGGACAACCCCGACGTCCCCGACCCCGAGGACCCGGCCGATGACACCCCCACCGGAACCAAAGGCGTAGGCGAATTCCCTACCATATATATAGACCTCAAGGCAAGCAGCGTAGACCGCGACAACCCCACCAACACCACCATCACCTTCAAGGATCCCAGCAGCTGGTATACCTCGGTGCCGGAGCTCAAGCTCACCTGCACCATCAGGGGCCGTGGCAATATGAGCTGGGGCAGCTTCCAGAAAAAACCTTACAAGATCAAGCTGGACGTCGCGCACCGCGTGCTGGGAATGAACCGCAACCGCGACTGGGACCTCATCGCCAACGCCAACGACCACATCCTGCTGCGCAATTCCATCGGCTATCACATTTCCAAGAAGATGGAATTTGACTGGACGCCCAAGTACCGCTTCGTGGAGCTCTATATGAACAACGAATACCGCGGCACCTACATCCTGGTCCAGCACAAGGAAGTCGCCTCGGAAAAGGTGAATATCACCCCCGCCACTCCCACTACGGCTCCCGAAGAGGGCGGCTATTATATAGAGGTAGAGGACAAGGGCGACGGCAGGGGCGAATACCTGTCGTCACGCTACAAGATGCCCGTATGGTGGAACGACCCTTCTGTGGAAGACGGCATCACCGAAGCCCAGAAGCAATACGTCAGCGGAATAATCGAAACCATCGAGGACGGCCTGTACAACAAGGATTTCAAGAAAGTCTGGGACAATCTGGAAATGAGGCCGATGGTAGACTACTTCATCCTCAAGGAACTGGCCAAGGACATCGACGGCTGCCTGCGCAAGTCCAATTACTTCTCCAAGGCCCCCGGAACCAAGCTCAGGATGTGCCACGTCTGGGACTTCGACCTTGGCTTCGGCAACTGCTGCGACCTTTATACCGACGGCCACCTGTACTATGGCAGCGCCACCGGCTGGTTCATCAAAGAAGTAGGCGGAAACTACTATCTGTCAGGGAATTACTACGGCAAGGACAAGGGCTGGTATCCGGCTATGTTCAAGGATCCGGACTTCGTCGCCGCCGTAAAAGCCCGCTGGGCCGAGGTATACCCCATCCTGGCCGATGTCCCCGCCTGGGTAGACGAGCAGATAGGCTACTACCGCGCCGGCTTCGACCACAACTTCCAGAAGTGGAACATACGCGAGAACGTAATCAACCGAACCATCGAAGGCAGCTACGACAAGGAAGTAACAGCCTTCAAGAGCTGGTACAACGAGCGCCTCGCCTGGATGAACGGCGAAATCTCAAAGTGGTAAGGCTCAGAGCCCGAAACTGTGAGTGGTTTCGTAATCGTTCCAGTTGCGGAGATAGAGCTTTATATCTTCCTGGTCGTACACATTGCTGAACTGGGTATCCTCCACCATTCCGTTATCCCACACCAGATCTTTCCAGTGCACCTTTGACAGGCATTCCTGGGCCTCCTCAATGCTCAGTTCACCTTCGTGCTCCCTCAGATAGTCCCCGGCCGTGGCATATCGCCACCAGCTCTTGCTATGGGGATTGCCCATAACGGGATCGGGCTCGGAGGTGAAGTATTTCTCGTGAAGCAGATGATTGGTAATGAGCATATAGGGCTCCCCTTCCGCCTTGCGGGTAACGAGGGTCTTCCAGCCGTCGTAGAGGTCGAACTCCACTGCCGCGCAGTCGCCGGAGGCATCGGCCACGAGGTAGTGATAGCCGCTGCCCACGGCAGCATCATGCCGCACATCAACCGTTTCCAGCAGGTCCAGGGCCTCCTGTACGGTAGCGCAGCGGTCCAGCCACAGCCTCATAATGATGGTAGTACCCACGTCGTGCCTGGGGGTGTCCTGCTGCGAAGCCTGCTTGGGCAGGGCCAGGATGGAGGTGCAAAGGCCCTTTTCGTTAATCCCGTCAACCGGGGCATAGATGGATGCCAGGCAGTTGAGCTTGGCCGCCAGTGATACGGGCAGCTTCTCCAGGGAATAGCCGAAGTGGGACATATCGCTGCAGGCGATCGAGGCGTAGCCCTTCCTGGGATGCGACACCGTCACCATCGTAGGATTCTTGAAGAAATCGTAATTCCGGCCGAAGAGGAAGCCATCTTCATCGGCCCGGATGGCCTGGAAGGATGTGCAGTTGAAGGTTTCCATCTCGCCGTTTTCATCGGCCACCTGCGAGCTTCCTATCTTCAGGGGAAGGCCCTTGCCGATGCGTCCGACGACGTAACCCAGGAGCTCGGCATTTTCGTCGATGTCGTTGGCGATAACGTCGTCCAGGTCGTACGCGGCCTTGTATTCCATCTTGTAGAGGTACTCGTTGCCCTCGACGGATTCGATGGAGCAGAGGGTTGCAATTTCGCCGCCCCAAACTATGCCGATAATGACGCACAGCGCGGCAATGATGCCCAAAATCCACAGAAATACTTTCTTCATAGCAGTGACAAGTTTAATTCCGATGACAAATATAGACAAAAACTGATTAACTTTGCAGAAGTAACCAAAATACTACAATACGATGAATAACAGTTCCTTATTTGTCTCACTCAAAAAGAACAGGGCTCTGGCCACAGGTTCGGCCGCCGTTGCGCTGGTTGTGCTAATCTTTGCATGCTGCGCCAGGAACAATCCCAAAGCCGATCCCATCCTGCAAGGAACCATCACATCGTACAACGAGTTCGGCGCCGCAATGCTCAGTTTCACCGAGGCCGATATGAGCGCCGCGGGCTTCACCCTGGGCGATGTCATAAGCATAAGCCTGGACTCCAGACAGCTCACGATGCCCTACTACGACGGCTTCTACACCCGTAACGGAGAGTTCCTCTGCGTGGCCTATCCCACCTACCCGAGCATCTGCTTCACGGCCAACAACACCGGCCTGCCCGAGGAGTACATCGGCCTTGAGGACTTTCCCGTCACTGTAAAGTTGGAGAAAAAAGGCGGCTGCATAGACGTGCAGAAAGCCCTGAGTATGAAATACACCAACGTCAGGACCGACTATCCCCAGCTTTCCGACGCCGCCTTCGCCAATGCAAGGGCCGTGAGCGCCGGCAGGATCGGCCCCGGAAAACTCTACCGCAGTTCCTCCCCTTTCAGCAACGAGATAGGCCGGTCTGCCTATGTTTCGGAATTCCTTGCGAAGGAGAAGGTGAAATCGGTGCTTAACCTTACCGATACGCAGGAGAAAATGCAGGGCTACGATATGCCCGCCTACAGCACCACCCTCTGGAACAGCGGTAACGTAATCCTCTGCCCCTTGAAGGCCGATCCCACCGCCGATGCCTACAACGACGCCCTTATCGAGGCCCTGAAGGAACTGCCCTCACACCCCGCTCCGTACCTGGTTCACTGCACCGAAGGAAAGGACCGCACCGGCTATGTCTGCGCCCTGCTCGAGGGCCTTTGCGGCGCCTCCTATGAAGAAATCGTGGCCGATTACCTGCTCACCTACTACAACTACTTCGACAAGACTCCCCAGAAAGACAGTGACGTGTGCAACGCCTTGGTCTCCCTCCGCCTGAACACCTGCCTGATGCATTACGCAGGCGTGAGCGACGAGTCCAAGCTGCCAGAAGTGAACTACTCCGTCGCCTTCTCCAGCTACCTCTTCTCGCACGGAATGAACCAGGCCCAGCTCAACGCCCTGATCCAGGCCCTGGAATAAGCGCTGCGGTCCGTCATGCCCGGCGAATCCTTCACCCACCCGCCGCTGAAAATTATTTTTCGGTGCAGTTGCTCCGAAAAACCAATTTTCATCGGACTGGCAAGCCAACGCGCAGGATTCGCCGTGAGCTTAA
>JAGCYC010000084.1 GCA_017961015.1 Bacteroidales bacterium
GCACCTGCCGCGAAACTGAGCAGGTAGGGCATTATGGGCGTTGCAAGCGAGGCCAGCCCGAGCACCAGCAGCGCTCCCAGAGGCTCTACGGCGCCGCTGAGCGAACCAATCCCGAAAGCGCGCGGACGGCTGTTCCCGGCCGCCCTCAGGGGCATAGAGATTATGGCTCCTTCGGGGATGTTCTGGATTGCGATACCAAGCGAGAGGGCAAGGGCGCCGGTCATGCCGAAATCGGCATTCAGGGCACCTGCAATGGCTACGCCCACGGCCATTCCCTCGGGGAAATTGTGTATGGTGACGGCAAGGGCAAGCATGGTGGTGCGGGAAAGCCTGCTCTTGGGACCTTCGGGGCCGCCGACCGGGTGGATATGAGGGGTGAACCTGTCTATAGCAAGCAGGAAGGCAAAGCCCGCGAGCAGTCCCACGATGGCCGGAATCACGGCGGCATTCCCCTCTCCCAGTTCTATTGCCGGGATAATGAGCGACCACACCGATGCTGCCACCATCACCCCCGAGGCAAAGCCCAGCAGGGCCTTCTGCAGCGCCGATGGTATTTCCTTTTTCATAAAAAACACAAAGGCCGATCCCAGGACGGTCCCCAGAAAGGGAATCAGAAGGGCTGTTATGACTGCTGTATTCATTGTCCGTCAAATGTTTGTGCAATGGAACTTTACAAGGTCATCGGCCGGAGAGCTCACAAAGCGCCCCACGGTGATGCCTTCTTCGCGGAAAATCCTTTCCACAATATCTTTCAGGGCAAAGCCGAAGCCGCCCACAACGTTCACGCTGAAGGCGGCGGTGTCGTACTGCCGGAGCACGCGCCGGGCAAAAGCGCGGATGTTGGAATCGGCCATTTCCCGGATGCAGGGGTTCCCGTAATGCGAGAGGATAAAGGGGGCGAGGCTTCCCAGCCAGGCCGATGGCGAAGCGCTGTTGTGGTACACCAGTTCCACGATTTCGGGGTAGCTGTGCGGGAAACGGCTTTCAAAATCGGCCGCCACTTCGCTGGGTACCAGGCCTTTGATATAATCGGCCACAAAGAGTTTCCCAAGGGCCGATGCCGAGCCTTCGTCGCCCAGGATGAAGCCTCCGGAATTCACTTTCTTCACTATCTTTTCGCCGTCCCAGAGGCAGGAGTTGGCTCCTGTTCCCATTATGGCGGCAATACCTGGCACCCGGCCGCAGGCCGCCCTTGCCGATGCCACCAGGTCGCTCAGGATTTCTATGCGGGCGTCCTTGCCGAAGCCGTCCCGGAGGCAGGCCCCGAGGAAGTCCTCGATCGGCGGAGTAATAACGCCGGCAGTGTAGATGTGCAGCGAATCATAGGGCCCTTCCGGCAGCCTGGACGCGGCCTCGGATATGATTCCCCGGACGGCATCTTCACTCATCGTGCTCACGTTGATCCCGGGGGTAAGGCACTGCGCGGCGCAGCTGCCGTCGGCGGGGCAGATGGCTCTCCAGTCGGCCTTGGTGGCGCCTGATTCGCAGATTAGAATCATAATTTACAAGCATTTAAGGCCTCGCGGACCGATCCGTGGCGGAGCAGCAGCTCCCGGGCCTCGTCGTAGGGGAGTCCGGTCTGCCGCACTATCATACGGGTGCCGCGGTCCACCAGCTTTTTGTTGGTGAGCTGCATATCCACCATCTTGTTGCCTTTCACGTGGCCAAGCCGTATCATCGTGGCGGTGGAAATCATATTGAGGATAAGCTTGGTGGCGGTACCGGCTTTCAGGCGGGTGCTTCCGGTAACGAATTCCGGTCCCGTGACTGCAATCATGGGGATATAGGCCTCGAGGGCGAGGGCGGCGTCTGTGTTGCAGCAGATGCAGCCGGTAAGGGCCCCGCGCCGTCTGGCCTCTCTAATGGCACCAATTACGTAAGGGGCTCCGCCAGAGGCGCTTATGCCGATAACGGCATCGGCCTTTCCAATATTCAGGGAGGCGATGGCAGCTACTCCGGCCTCGAGGCTGTCTTCGGCCCCTTCCACAGCATTGCGGATGGCGCCGTCTCCTCCGGCGATTATCCCCTCGAACTTGCCTTTTACGCCGAAGGTGGGAGGGATTTCGGAGGCGTCAACTATGCCCAGGCGGCCGCTGGTGCCGGCTCCCGCGTAGATCACCCGTCCCCCGCGCTCCACGATTCCGTCCACCATCCTGCCGATGGCGGGTATGGCGGCGGCAACGGCCTCCGGGACGCCGCGGTCTTCGGCATTCATCCCCAGGAGCAGCTCTTCGGTGCCCATTTTCTCCAACGAGTCGTATCTTGAATCCTGTTCTGTAGTTTTCATCGCCAGATGCAAAGTTAAGAAAAAACAGTTTATCTTTGCAGCGTAAATCCGGTCCTGATGATAAAGAACATTATATTTGACTTCGGCGCGGTCCTGATAGACTGGAATCCGCACTATGTATTCGACCCTTATTTCGGCGACCCTGGCAAGGCCGACTGGTTCCTCTCAAACATCTGCACCAGCGAGTGGAACGGGGAGATGGACAAGGGGAAACCTATAGTCCAGGGGGTGGCAGAGCTATCGGCCAGATTCCCCGAATGGGCAGCCGAGATAGAGCTTTATTTCCGGGACTGGAAGAAGATGGTGGGCGGAGAAATCCCCGGCAGCCTGGATATGGTAAAGCGCTTCAAGGCAGCCGGTTACGGGATATACGGGCTTAGCAACTGGTCGGCCGAGACCTTCTGCCAGGTGGAGGATGAGTACCCTGTCCTGGAGCTTCTGGACGGCAGGGTGGTGTCCGGCTACGAGCATCTCCTGAAGCCCGAGCCTGAGATTTACCGCCTGCTGCTGTCACGCTACGGCCTCAAGGCCTCGGAATGTGCCTTCGTAGACGACAATCCGGCCAATGTCGCAGGGGCCGATGCCGTGGGCATCCGCGGCATCCTTTTCAAGTCCCCGTCGCAGGTCCTTTCGGAATTCGGCCTGCTTTAATAATTTTACAGGTAGAAAATTGGCCTGGTGGGCGCTTTGTTGTAACGCGCCGTTTCCTTCGTGCTCACACTGCTCTTCCCGACGGAAATGAGCATTGCCTTGCCTGAATCGGTGTAGTAGTTGCAACTCCAGTATTCGGCCCCGAGCTGTTTGAAGCCCAAGCCTGTGTTCTTGAGCCGGCTGCTTTGGATCACGCTGAAATAGTTGTTCAGCAGTTTCGCATCCTCTACAGACATTAGCAGCCATCCGCTGGCGCCGCCTGCATATTGGGTGGCTACTTTTATGGGGTGCGCACCTGCGTAGTCGGAGGGGCCGCTGATGGCCAGGAGCTTGTTGGAGCTTTCGGCCTCGTTGAACGTAAGCCAGCCGAGGTTCTGCTTGAAGGTGGTGGAGGCAAGATCGTTGGTATGGCCGGTAAAAGGAGCTCTCCCGTATTTGTCGTAGGCCCCGCAGCTATTCCATTTCTGGTCGAAGTCGCTACTGCTCAGTTTCGAATCGCTCCACTTGTACATATCGGTGTCGGCCACGGAGATTGCGCGGAAGTGTTTGCCGCTGTATCCTGCGAGTTTCACCGGGAATGCGGCGGCATCGACATCCATGTCGTATATTACACCTACCACCTCTTCCGATTTGGAGGGAGTCGGAGCCAAGTTTTCGTCGCGGCACTTGCTTTCGCTTTCGAATAAGCGCAGGCCTCCGTCGGATACGCGGAAGGCCCCTGACGAGGCGTTGTAGTAAACCCAGTCGCCGGGCTTGATATCGGACGCACGGTAGTCGTCAACCTTTATGCCGATAGAGCCGCGCGCCGACCCGTTGAGGCATTTTGCGATTAAAGCCTCTCCAATGAAGCTGCCCTTGATGCACTTGAGCTCGATGGTGTATTTGTTTTCGCGCTTTACCTCCTGGAGATACCCGTCATTGAATTCCCAGTCGAATTCCTGTCTTGCGGTAGAGGGAATGATGGCCGCCTGGAATTTGCAGTTGTCGCCCACCGTGTAGACGTGGTCGGCATCGGCCGATTTGCAAAGGATGTTCACCTGCTCTGCCGGGTCGTAAATGACGATGGGGAACTTTGCCAGGGGCAGGCTCACTTTCTGGTAGGCCGCCACATAGAATTTTGCGGTGGAATGGACGGTGTTGGCCTTGGCCTTCAGGACGCCGCTTTCGGAAATTTCGATGCAGCTTTCCGACGAGGGGGTAAGCCCCGTGCCATATACTTCGCAAAGACCTACAGTGACCGGCGTGTCACCACTCTTGAGCGGTCCGGTCGCGAGGACTTCGGGAAGGATTTTAACCTCGTCGCCCTTGTCTATGTTAAGGCCCAGTTCGCTGCCGATAAGCTCTACACCTTTCACACCTTCCTTGATGCCGTTGAACTGTGCGCCATACACGTGGCCGAAAACGTCCACGGTTATTTCCAGGGCTTTAGCGGTACCGCGTTTGGGCTTCACATAAATATGGAAGGTGCCGGTGACGCTTTCCTTGTCGTCCAGGTTGGGCTCGGCCTCGATGCGGAGGCGGTTGTTCATAGGTGTGACGTACAGGATGTCGGGTCTGTCGGTGTAAATAATGGTGGCATCAAGCTTGGCATCTTCGGGGACCAGGCTGATGTTCACGTCCACACGGTCGCCTTGCATTGCGCCGCCGGAGGAGGGCTGGTCGGAAAGTTCGACTTTGGTCTTATCGGCAGTTATGGAGGTGATTTCAGGGGTGTTGTAATCGGCCTTGGCCATTACTTCCACAGTGCAGGTCTTGCTGGCAGCAGGGCCCGAGGTAGTGCTTATTGTGACGCTGGTTGTCCCCACGGCCTTCGGGAAAAGCCTGAAGCCGTAGTTGTCGCGGCTCACGGTGACTATGTCTTTATTCTCTACCGTGCATTGTAAAAGTGACAGGGGAGCCTTCCTGGGGGCGATTTCGTCTATCTGCAGCACCAGGCCTTCGGTCATATGCTGCCCTATCTGGAGATAGGAGTTGTGCAGTTCGAAACCGGTTACGAGGATTTTTTCGGCGGGCTTGGTTCCGTTTTCTGTCGGCTGTTCTTTTCCGCAGGAATAAAACGCCGCAATGGCGAGAACCGATAAGGCTATCAATTTTTTCATGGCGTAAAAATAGGTCTGACCCACAAAAATAATAAAAATATTGTGGATATTACGCAGGTTTGACGGCGTTATCCACCTTTCCGCGGTAAACCACGTAGCGCTGGAACAGGAATTCGGTAACCAGGTTCAGCACCATATTTATGGCGGTCACGAGGTACTCGTTCCAGCCCAGGTCTTCGGCCAGATAATTCCCGCCGACAGTCGTGAGAGGGGTGAAGACGGCGTAGTACAGCGCCACCAGCAGCATAGCCCTCGGAATATTGGCGTCGCTCCGGAAGGTGTATTTCCGGTTCAGGGTGAAGTTCCATAATACGCTGAGGGTGAGGGCTATGAGATACGACGGCCAGTAGGGCCAGTCCATCAGCTCGTTCAGCAGGGCAAAGCTGCCCATCTCTATCAGTCCGGCGCTTGCGGAAAAGAGCACGAACTTTACTACACGCCAGAATTCTTTCATTGCAGGTCTTTGGTTTCAGCTATGGGTTTATTACCACTCTTGTTCCAAAACTGAAAGGCGTTTCGATTACGGTTTCGGAACCGTCGTCGGCGATGACCACCGTTTTGGCAATGAAGGGAGAATCTTCATCGGGGACGTTGTTAACCTTGAAGGTCTGGATAACGGATGCCCCGTCGGAGAAGAGCTGGTAATTGATGCTTTCGGCAACCAGGCGGTTGACTATGCGTCCGGGCTCTTCAAAACGGTTGAAGATGCGGGTCTTGATCTGCCCGATTTTGCCCTTGTTTTCGCAGCTGAGGGTGGCGGTGAGCCGCACTTCGCCGTTGTAGTCGGAGGTGCGGGTGGCGGTGATGCTGATATCCTTCAGGCCGGGCTGGGCAAAGGCGCTCAGCGCAAAGAGTGCGCCCGCAAGAATGCAGATAAGTCTTTTCATATTATCGCAGTTTATTCTTGTCTGTCTGTCACAAAGATAATACTTTTCCAATTCTGCCGCAACAATCCCCCCTCCTTCCCGTTCCCCGAGCCCGCCGGAGGGCCTTGCCGTTCCCTGAGCCCGCCGAGGGGCCGTCATTGCCGGCCTGACCGGCAATCTTTCGTAATATCGCTAAAAAATCGTATCTTTGAAGCCGAATCTAACTCAGACGTTTATGAAAAAAGCCATTTTTACCCTTGTAGCTGCGCTTTCCTGCCTTTTCGCAGTCTCCTGCACCAGGTCGGATATGATTTCCATTTCCCTTATCGGCCGATGGGAACTGTTCAAGGTAGAGACCACCATTTCCGGTGAAAGACTCGAACCGGAATATCCCACCCAGGAAGACAGACACATATTCTTTGAGTTCGAGTCGGATGATGTCTTTGTCGAGGACATCAAGACTCCAAAGGGTCTCACTTCTTTCCAGGGTTCGTGGCTGGTGGACGGTGACTGCGTGATCATCACCAAGACCGACGGCACCTTCCGCTATCAGGTAGAGAAAGCCCATCTGACGGAGCTGATCCTGTTCCGCGCATATCAGTTGGAAGGACTCAGCTACACGGAGCGCCTGACCTTCAAGAAGTAGGCTCTATGAAACGGCTTGTATTCATCACCCTCCTGCTATCACTTTCACTGGGCCTTCAGGCTCAGGAGCAGGTTGGCGATAGTTCGCCGATGGTCCTCAAAAAAGGGTCCTTGTTCCTTAACGGTGAGAAATTAAGTTCCAGCGAGGCAATTATCGCAGCCATCGGCCAGGATGTATATGAGGAGAGCTGGAAACCGGCCGCGGCAAAGCGTAAAACCGGTATAGTCCTTATCTCCGTGGGTGCCGGAGTGGCAGCCTGGGGCCTTGCAGGATATATTACGGCACTCGTTTCCCCCTGGCCCGATCAGGAGGCGGATCCGGACCGCTGGAACAAATTCAACACTGCATATTCGGTAACTAAGCTGATGACGGCCGGAGGCTTGATATGCCTCGGCGCCGGTATCCCTCTGTTCTGTGTGGGTAACGGCCGCCTGAAGGATGTCCGTGACAACTATAACCAGAGCGTCACCGTATCGATGGTCCCCTGCGGCATCGGCCTCACCTATCGCTTCTAAATAATACTGCCGCCCTTTCCGTCATGCCTGGCCCCGACCGGGCATCTCCGGTCCCTGAGCCTGTCGAAGGGCCGGCGAAGGGCCGGCGAATCCTCTCCCACCCGCCGCTTCCGTCATGCCCGGCTCCGACCGGGCATCTCGGTCCCTGAGCCTGTCGAAGGGCCGGCGAATCCTCTCCCACCCGCCGCTTCCGTCATGCCCGGCTCCGACCGGGCATCTCGGTCCCTGAGCCTGTCGAAGGGCCGGTGAATCCTCTCCCACCCGCCGCTGA
>JAGCYC010000085.1 GCA_017961015.1 Bacteroidales bacterium
CGTACAGCCTCGCCGCATTGATGACAGAAAAGAGCAGGTCGCCGAACTCCCCCTCCCGGGTCTGGTCAGAGGCCTCCGATACCTCCCGGTATTCTTCGGCGACTTTTTCCCATACATCCTCCTTCTTCTCCCAGTCGAAACCGCAGCCGCGGGCCTTCTCCTGCATAGACAGGGCCTTCAGTATGGCCGGCATAGCCTTGGGTATGCCTCCCATAACCGTCTTGTTGCCGCCCTTCTCTTTTGCCTTGATAAGTTCCCAGGTATCGGCAATCTCCTTGGCGCTGGTGCTTTTCCCCGCATCCGGGCCGAAGACGTGGGGATGACGGAATTCCATCTTGCGGCATATCATCTCCAGGCTGTCGGCAATGTCGAACGAGCCTTCCTCCTGCGCTATACGGGCATAGAAGACCATATGGTAGAGAAGGTCGCCGATTTCCTTGGCAGAGCCCTTGCGGTCGCCCGAAAGGATGGTGTCGGAAAGCTCATAGACTTCCTCCTCCGTCATAGGGCGGATGGAATCCATAGTCTGGGCGGCATTCCAGGGGCACTTCTCCCTCAGAGCGTCCATTATGTCCAGAAGGCGGCCGAAAGCAGCCAGTTTTTGCTCCTTAGTATGCATAAGACAGAATTTGACGCAAAGATACGAAAAAAGAGACAACTGCCTGTGCAAGATGTCTCTTTGGTAGGGACGATCGGATTCGAACCGATGACCTCTTCAATGTGACTGAAGCGCTCTAAACCAGCTGAGCTACGCCCCTGTCGGGTTTGGGACTGCAAATGTAGCACGATTCGCGGGATTTACCAAATTTTTTTGAAATATTTTGGGCCGATGCCTCCCCCGCCTTTCCCGGAAAGGTCCCTTCAATGGAGGGACGAATGCACAAGTACCGGGATTTTAGTCCCTGAATCGGCCCTTTTGTCACTTTTATCGGCCTTTTGTCACTTTGGGCCGTCCCTGAAAACATTTCTTTCCACGTACGGGCGAAGGGGGATAACTTTGCACAAAACTTAAACGAATATGACGTTATCCATTCCTGCAAGACTTAGGCTGGACAATGCCGCAAATATATATCCCGCATCAATGTCCAAGCACTACTCTTCCCTGTACCGGATGAGTATGAGTCTGTCCGAGCCTGTGGACGGCGATATCCTTCAGAAGGCTTTGGAGCAGACTACCCTTCGTATACCCACTTTCCGCTGCGGCCTGAAGGCCGGCACTTTCTGGTGGTTCCTGGAAAGGCTTGACAGCGAGCCCCAGGTCCTGCCGCTCAAACCCCTGAAAAAGTTCAGTTTCCTGGATCAGAAGGGCCTGCTTTACAGGGTGAGTGCCGACGGAGAGCGTATCTGCCTGGATGTTTTCCACGCCCTTACGGATGGCTTCGGCGCGCTCTCTTTCCTCCAGACGCTTACCGGGGAATACCTGAGGCTCCGTTACGGAATTAGCATAGAATACGACGCCCTTACTCTGGATCCCTTCCAGGCGCCGGTTTTCTCCGAATTCGAAGACAGTTTCAAGTCGGTCTTTACCGGCCGCCGCGGCACCCTGGAAAAGAATGTGGACGCCTTCCACATAAGCGGAGATGTGATGGAGCACAATGCCCTTGAGGACTTCCGCATCCAGCTTCCTATGGAATCCGTGAAGCAGCTCTGCCATAAATATGACTGCACAGTTACCGAACTCGTCTGCTCGGTTATGCTGGATGCCCTGCAGAAGGAGCATCGGCTAAGTGCCAGGCGCAAAAGCACTGTTCTCAAGGTATCGGTTCCCATCAACCTGAGGCCTCTGTACGGCACGAGGACGCTCCGGAATTTCTCTTCCTATGTAAATCTCGGTGTCGATGTCCGCAACGGCTATCTGAGTTTCCCCAATATAGTCCGCGCCGTGAAGTCGCAGAAAGAACGCGATATGCAGCAGGAGAGGCTGGAACCCAAGATTGCCGCCAACGTGGAGCTTGAGGAGAGCAGCCTGGTGAAGATTATCCCCCTGTTCATAAAGCATCCGATAATAGATATAATCAATCTGCTTCACGGCGACCGCTACTGCTCCCAGACTTTATCCAATCTGGGTGCGATCAATCTGCCCGAGGCTATGAGGCCCTATGTCAAGGATGTGGATTTCGTACTCGGCCGGCAGAGGGGCAACAGCGGGGCAGCCGCCTGCCTGGGGTACGACGGGCATCTGAACCTGCACCTTTCAAGGAAGATCAGTTCCGACCGCTACGAGAAGGCCGTAGCCGCCTGCTTCCGCGCCCTCGGGGCCGATGCCTCCGTGAGCACTTCCAGGCTGGCCTGACCGGTAAGGATCAGTGCAGCTGGCGGCGGACAGCCTCCAGGTAGAACTCCCGCCGCTGTTCCCGGGTAATGGGATAACGCACAAGGCGGGAACTGGGCATCAGGCCGTCGTCCAGGTTACATACAAATAGGTCGTTGACATCGGCCAGGTATAGCCTGTTGTACCTTATATCCAGGTACTTCTGCAGGGAGATGACATAATTCATAGCTCCTTCGGCTTCCATTTCCCGAAGGTTCTCACGGCTGAAGACAAAGAGGCCCATCTTCCTGAAATGACCATACAGGCCGTTCCCTGCCTTGGACACCTTGCTTTCGAGTATACGTCGGAGCGGCAGGGCCATCGACCAGTAGGACAGTTCCTTCACTCCTATGTATTTGCCTTCCTTCAGGCCATAGGCATAACCGGATTCCACTATCCGGTCCAGGTCGTCTTCTTCGGCCGATCCGGGAGTAATGCCGGCGACATCCTTAAGGAGCTGTTCCTCTGCCTTGCGGCTCTCCTCCATAGCCCTGGTTACCTCAATGCCGATACTGCAGCCGTCTGGCGACTGCAGGTCTGGCCTGTCACGGTTCACAAGGCAGTCGAATTCGCTTCCAAGCAGGGCCGAGAGCGAGATCTGGGCGTACTGCTCGAAGAAACAAGTACCGTATTTTCTGAGTGCCGACATAATTGCTCCGTAAATATACGAAAAAAAGGGATGAGCGCAAACCGTCTTCCGCAGGGATTTCGTCGCTTCGCTCCGGCATATTAATGTTTTTTTTACTTTTGCAAGAAATGAGAAGTCTATGGAAAAGAAGAATGAGATTATTGTCAAGGACGTGGCTATCAGAACTATGTCCCAAGATTAGAGGAATAAGCCTATGTCAATAATTATATCTCTATTAGCCTCTGTATTACTCACCGCTCCAATATCAGCCGTGGATACAGTCAAGTTGGATAACCGTACCTATATCGGCGAACTTCCAAGCGGACAGGGAAAGTTGTATCATCAGGATAGGGGCCTTTTCATCGGCTCATTTAACAGAACGGTTCCTCAAGGTCGTGGCATCCGGATTAAAGCCGATGGGAGTATCTATAGCGGAAACTTTGTCAAGGGGGTAGAGCAAGGATA
>JAGCYC010000086.1 GCA_017961015.1 Bacteroidales bacterium
CCCGCCTGCGCGATATTCTGGGCGCCTTCCTGTTCAAGGGAGAGGATATCGACAAGAGGGTGGCGGTGCTTAGCGGGGGAGAGCGGGCCCGCCTCGGAATGGCCTGCCTGATGCTTCAGCCATATAATGTACTGGCCCTGGATGAACCCACCAACCATATGGACATCCGTTCAAAAGATGTTCTCAAACAGGCGCTTAAAGCCTTCGACGGCACGCTCATTGTAGTTTCTCACGACCGGGACTTCCTGGAGGGGCTGGTGGACAAGCTGTACGAGTTCCGGGACGGGAAGGTGAAGGAGCACCTCGGAGGGATAGACAGTTTCCTCAGGCAGAGGCGGCTGGAGAGCCTTTCCCAGCTGGAAAGGAGGGATACTGCAGTGGAAAAGACGGCTACGGAGCAGCCACGCCAGGATAAGAGGGAGGCTTTTGAGCGCTCCAGGGCCGATGACAAGGCTATGAGGAAACTCCGGAACCGGGTGGATTACCTGGTAAAGGAATGCACCAAGGCCGATGCCCGGCTTGCGGAAATAGAGAAAATCCTTGCAAATCCGGGAAATAATGACGATATTTTGGACTTGACTCGGGAGTATCTCGAGACCCAGCGCAGCCGCGATGCCTTTATGGACGAGTGGACAACGCTGATGGAACAGATGGAAAACTAAAAACTGTTTAGATATGAAAGCACTTGTTAACAAATTGTTATGCATTGGCATCTCAATGCTTGCTTTAATTGCTTTCCCGCTTTCGGCATCGGCCCAGTTTACGGCTCAGCTGGAAGAGAAGGCCCTTCCCGTAGGGGAGTTCAGCTCCATTTCGGTGTCGGACGACTTCGAGATTACCCTCTCCAAGGGCGAGTATGGTGTCCGCCTTACGGTGGACAAAGTGCTTGCTCCTTATGTGCAGGTTTATGTGCGTTCCCAGACTCTGTACCTGGACTATGACATCAAGAACGTTCCCAAGGATGTCCGTCAGCTTTACAAAGGCCGCGGCGCACCTGTTCCCGTGTTCCGTGCAGTCGTCAGCCTTCCTCAGCTCAATGGCATAAGCCTGAGCGAGAACGCCAGCCTGAGCGGCACCGATGAATTCGCAGGTTCGAGGGTGAATATCAGCGTGAGCGACAAGGCCCAGATCAAAAGCCTGAACTTCACGGCAGAGCAGGCCACCCTGACGCTTGGAAAGAAAGCCCAGGCCGCTATGATGATCAGCGCCGACGACTCCATCGACATCGATTCGGACGGCTCTGCCACGCTCCAGCTGAGCGCCCTGGCCAAGAGTCTGTCGGTAAATGCCGCCGGACAGTCTTCCCTGGCCGTTTCCGGAGACATCAAGGAAACCGTGAATGTGAGCTCGGCAGGGTCCTCCAAGGTATCTGTCTCCTGCACACCTGAAAAGGTTATCGTCAACGGTAACAACAGTTCCGATGTCATCCTCAACGGCAGCGCCCAGAAGATGGTGGTCCAGGGCGACCGCAGCTTCGAGCTGGAAGCCAGCGGCTTCACCGTACAGGAACTTCAGATATCCCTGAACGGCGCATCCAAGGTTAACGCTACCGTGGAGCAGATCTGCGACGTCACCCTTCTGGGCGGCAGCCAGCTCCTCTATACCGGTGATCCCCTGTTCAAGATCGGCAAGGTTGTAAAATCCACTCTGGCACCTTCCGGAAGCACGCTTAAATGATTTACGATTCACATATAGATACCCCTTCGCAGCTGCTTCGCTGCAGGGATATCGGCAAGGACAACCGTTACGGGCACGTCGACTTCCCCAAACTGAGGCGCGGGGGAGTCGGCGGCGCTTTTTTCGCCCTCTACACGCCTCCGCAGATGGAGGCCGATGCCGCCACCCGCTATGCCCTCCAGATGCTTGCGGCCACCTATGACGCGGTGAAGGAGAATCCTTCCTATGCCGCTATGGCCTTCAGCCCGGCCGATGCCAGGGCTAACGAAGCCGCAGGTCGAACTTCGGTCTTTATCGGTATGGAGAATGCTTCTCCCATCCAGGAGTCGCTTTCCCTTCTCAGGCTATTCCACCGTATGGGGGTGCGTTATGTCACCCTTACCCACAACGGGGACAATGCCGTTGCCGACTGCGCCGCCGACGGAAGCCACTGGGGAGGACTGAGCCCCTTCGGCAGGGAAGTGGTGGCCGAAATGAACCGCCTGGGAATGATGATAGACCTCTCCCACGCTTCCGACAAGACTTTCTGGGACTGCATCGAGCTGTCCAAGGCTCCCATCATAGCGTCCCATTCCTGCTGCCGCAGCCTTTGCTCTCACAGACGCAACCTCACTGACGATATGATACGCGCGCTCGGCGAGAAGGACGGCTACGTAGGAATCAATTTCTATCCGAGTTTCCTGAGCGACGACTTCGGCAAGTCTCCCGAGGATGCCGCCCTTCTGGAAGAGAGCGATTCCGTTGAGAGCTGGTTCCGTGCCAAGCCCTCAGATCCCGAGAGACAGAAGGCCTGGAACGAGATGCGCGACCGCCTGCTGGACCTGCCCCGTCCGGGTGTGAAAGAAGTGGTGGACCATATAGATTATGCTATCGCTCTCTGCGGTGAAGACCACGTGGGACTGGGCTCTGATTTTGACGGAATCCAGGTGGCTCCGAAGGGGCTTGACAACATCTCCTTTATGGGCAGGGTAGTGGATGAAATGAGGCTCCGTGGATACAGCGAAGAGCGTATCCGCAAGGTTTCCGGAGATAATCTGCTTGCAGTGATGCAGCGCGTTATAAACTGCTCAGAATAAGCGCTTTAGATAGCAATTTCAAGAATTTGTAACACAAATGTTTTATATCTGAACATTTGTGTTACTTTTATTTAATATCAATGAGATAGCTCTTTAAGGATGAAAAGCCTTAAAAAGTTCAGTGCCGATGCCGAAAAGCGCTCGATATTGCGCGCACGGTCATTCTTGTAAACATAACTTACGCTCTCGTTTCCTCCCGGTCCGGCCACTCCGATCCATACAGTTCCCACAGGATTTACGCCGTCTCCGGAGGGGCCGGCAAGGCCTGTGGTGGCCACTGCGAAATCACTTCCGGTGAGCCGCCTTACACCCTGCGCCATCGCGATTGCTACCTCGCTGCTCACCACTCCGTGATTCTCTATGATGCTGTGGGGAACTCCCAGTACTCCCTCCTTTACCGACACGGCGTAGGAGGTGACGGAGCCAAGGAACCATTCCGATGCTCCGGGCACGGAAGTGATGAGGTGTGCTATCTCTCCACCGGTGCAGGATTCGGCCGCAGAAAGGGTTTTTCCGGCCTTTTTAAGCACTTTCCCGACGCTTTCCTCCAGTGTACTGTCTTCATCGGCATATACCCTTTCTCCGAGGATTTCCTTGAGGGAGGCTATCTTCTCTTCCATACGGCTTCTGGCATCGGCCTCTGAATCCAGATTGTACATTGAAAGGCGCAGGCGTACGCCCGTGAGGGGATTGGGAAGGTAGGCAAGGTGCATATCGGCATCCAGGGCGGTCTCCCAGGGCTCGATAAGCTTGGAAAGGGCCGATTCGGCAAGGCCGTAGACCATTATATTCCGGTGCAGGATGCTCTGCAGGGGGTAATGGGCGCGGATGTCTTCTATAATGGAAGGAAGGGCTCCCACCGCCTCGTGGGGTACTCCGGGAAGGGCGTAGAGGGTGGAGCCCTCCGGACTGCGGTAAATCATTATGGGGGCGGTTCCAAGCTGATTCACAATTACTTCCATATTCTCCGGGACCAGGGCCTGGGCTCGGTTTTCGGGCAGTATGTCAAGGCCCCGTCCGTGAAGGATCTGCTGCACCCGCTCCCACTGGCCCTGATGTTCCACATAGCGGCTGCTATGCGATATCCTGGCGAGTACCGCCTTGGTGATATCGTCTTTGGTGGGGCCGAGCCCTCCGGTAGTAATAACTATGGAATGTGCCTTCAAGGCAGCTGTAATGGCGTTTTCTATAGCCTTGGAATCGTCGCCGACGGCACTGCGGCCGCTGATGGTGACACCGGCCTGCCCCAGAGCCTGGGCGATACGGGCCGAATTGGTATCCACTACCTGTCCGATAAGGAGTTCATCGCCGATAGTGCAGATAAAAGCGTCGGTCATTTTTGCTTTTTTGCTTGTTTTTCCAGAGTTCTCAGGAGCTGACGCGCCTGGAGTACGGAGCCGGAGAGTTCCACGAGGGCTGCGCCTTGCCTAAGTGCCTGAGCAGCATCTTCCTGGCTTCTGGCGCTATACAGTACACCCATACGCGAACGGGTCTTTTCCAATACTGCGGAAAGGGTTGAGAGGCTTCCTGTTGCAAAGCCGTTTACCCCGGAAAGCTGGCAGTAATCCAGGCAGGAATCCATTTCTTCGCGGGAAAGGCCTTCAGGAATGTTCAGCAGGATGGGCGTATAACCCTCGTAGCAGAGCCTCAGGTCCAGGATTTCGTCCAGCAGCATATGGATATCGGCCAAATCCGGTGCTCCTATGCCTTCGTTGTTGTCGGGATCGATTATTATGAAGCCGGCGAAATCGTAAACCAGGGCAAAGCTGTGGGATATGTCCTTACACAGCCTTACAGCAGGCAGGGTACTGTCCTTGCGTACGGATGAAAGTGCTGATAACCAGCCAAGTATGTTATTATAGTCGGGTGTGAGGCTGAGGAAGCCGAGCCCGGATCCGGACAGGTACGACGCCTTGGCCCGCGGGCCGCACAGACCAACGGGATTCTCAAACTGGAGGCCTGCCACTTCCGTTTCCAGACCCTTGTAATGCCGCTTTAGCGTAAACATATACGCAAAGTTAGCAAATTATTCTGTTTTAGGCTTGAATTCCTGGAAACTGTTGTCGGAATAGAACACCAGAATCTTCGTGACAGTGGGTTCAGAAGGCTCCTTACGGGGGATTTCCAGGGGCAATTGGGCTTGAACTGCCTCCTCGGAGGGGCCTGAAGAGCCGTACATACGGCCTTTTCCGGTAAGCAGCCACTCCAGATTGAGTGAAGGGTAGTGGAGAAGCAAACTTTCCAGAAAATCGTAGCCCGGCTTGTTGCGTCCGGACAGAATATGGGAGACCGATCCCCGGGCTACGCCAAGAGTGTCGGCAAATTGTGTCTGCGTGACGTTTTCGGCCTGCAAAAACTGCAAAAGACGGCGATTCATTTTTCTAAAATTTGTTTTCACAAATGTAATTATTTTTTCGGGAGTTTCAAATGATTTTCAGGCCGAATTGTATGTCGATAGGGGAAAACCGGCTTCGTAACAACGTAAAGTATTACTTTTGATAGAAAATATAAATATCTGATTATATGAATAATATATACAATTTTAAGCCCCCAAAAACAGCTTTGTTACGGCTTTTTGAGGGCAAAAACGGCATTTTCTTTTATCCTTTGCTTTAGCTGGGAATTATTAACGCGCTGAATTATAAGTATATAGCCGAATAACGATTTTTTCTCTAAATTGTTCCACAATATTTTAGCATGCCCCTGCAACCCTTGTATCCAATTATTTAAAAATCTTCACAAAAGGGTGCGCAATTTCTGTAAAACGCGCATCACATTTGTAAACATAATCGGCCGTTTTTGGTGGGATTTCGCTATTCCCGATAAATTGTGTAACTTCGCGTAAATTTTGAATTCTCATGCTGCCAGATATTCGCATAGAAGATTACAATTATGGCCTGGAGCCCTCCAGAATAGCGAAATATCCCCTTTCAGAACGGGATGCGTCAAAATTGCTGCATTATCGCAAAGGAGAAATAAATGAGTATGTGTTCAGGGATCTGCCTAAACTCCTCCCTGAAGACGCCCTTATGGTTTACAATGACACCAAGGTGGTGCCTGCAAGGCTGCTTTTCCAGCGGGAGAGCGGCGCGCATATAGAGGTTTTCTGCCTGGAACCGCTTTCGCCCTCCGATTATAACATCTCCTTTGCCAGCCGTGAAAGCTGCTCCTGGAAATGCGTAATCGGAAATGCGAAGAAATGGAAGGGAGACGTGCTTCATCTGTATAACCCGGATGCCGACGAAAACATAGCCAGGATGGGCCTGGAGGCCGTTTTGCTTGGCAGGGACGGTCAGAGCGGCGAGGTCCTTTTCCGCTGGAAGGACGGATCGGCCTTCTCCGAAGTGCTGGAACGCTGCGGACGTATTCCCATTCCTCCTTATCTGAACCGGGAATCGGAGGCCATAGATACCCAGCGGTATCAGACTCTGTATGCCAGGATAAGGGGCTCAGTTGCTGCTCCTACTGCCGGACTCCATTTCACCGAAAGGGTTCTGGAGGAAATCCGCGCCAAGGGCATCAGGACCGAGCACGTGTGCCTGCACGTGGGTGCCGGGACCTTCCTTCCCGTCAAATCCTCACGCGTGGCCGAGCATCCGATGCACCGCGAACCCTTTGTGGTGAGCCTGTCGCTGCTTAAGGAACTCAGGGAGCGGAAAGGCCCTCTGGTAGCCGTAGGAACCACATCAGTAAGGACTTTGGAATCCCTCTACTACGTTGGCGTGAGCATCCTGGAGACGGGCAGCCCTGCCGATGTCTCCCAGTGGGCCCCATATGAAAGGGAATACCCCTATTCCACGGAAGAGGCCCTGGATGCCATTATCGGCTATCTGGAGCGCGAGGGACTGGATTCGATTGTCGCCGGTACAAGGATTATCATTGTTCCGGGCTTCCGCTTCCGCCTGGTGGACAAGCTCATAACTAACTTCCACCAGCCCGAGAGCACCCTCATCCTCCTGGTATCGGCCTTTGTAGACGGTGACTGGCGCCGAATTTACGATTATGCCCTTGCAAACGATTTCCGTTTCCTGAGCTACGGTGACAGCTCGCTTCTTGAAAGGGATAGCAATTATTCCCTTTTTCATTTTTTTTGTGTAGCTTTGTAGAGTCTTCTTAAAGAAACGGATTATGGATTTGTCTCAGTTCAGTGAAATAGCACCGTACAACGACGAGGAAGCATCGGCCGCCCTGTCACGGGTAGCAAACCATCCCAATGTACCCTGGGTATCCAAGTTTATCTTTCCCAACCAGAGGGAGACTTTCCTGAGGGACGTGCTGCGCAACATCCATTCGGTGGACGAATTCCAGCACAAGGTGATGTACAATGCCATAGAGTGGGTAATAAACAACACTGTGAGGAACTTCTCCTATGCCGGTCTTTCCAAGCTGGAAAAGGTGCAGGGCAAGTTCCTGGCAATGTCCAACCACAGGGACATTATCCTGGATCCGGCCTTCCTTCAGGTGATACTTCACCGTAACGGCCTTCCTATGACACAGATAGCGGTAGGGGACAACCTGCTCAAGCACAAGACAGTAGAATTGCTCATCCGTTCAAACCGTATGATCAAGGTAATCCGCGGGATATCGGCCCGGGAACTCTACCTTTCCTCCCAGCTGCTTTCCCGCTATATCCGCGAAACCATAACCTCCGGTGAATACTCTGTCTGGATAGCCCAGCGCCAGGGCCGCACCAAGGACGGCGTGGACATTACGGAGCAGGGTCTGCTGAAGATGGTGGATATGAGCGGCACTTCCGACTTCGTCCAGAACTTCAAGGAGGTGAACATAGTTCCCATAAGCATTTCCTACGAGTACGAGCCCTGTGACATCCTCAAGGCCCGCGAACTGCTCATCTCAAAGAGCCAGAAGTACGAAAAAACCGAAAACGAAGACCTGCAGAGCATTATCCAGGGGGTACGCCAGTTCAAGGGAAATGTGCATATGCAGTTCGGAGATATGCTTTCGGACGAGGAACTTGTGGAAGCCTCCCTCTGCGACAAGAACGACCGCTACCAGTCCATACGCCACGCTATTGACAAGCGCATCATCCAGGGTTATAAGCTTTGGAAGACAAACTATATGGCCTGCGACCTTGTCCGTGGCGACGGAAAGTACGCAAGCCATTATACCAGGGAAGATCTGAGTGCCTTCCGCTCCTATATCGAAGCACAGCTTAAGACGGTGGAGCCCAACCTGGACCGCGCCGCGCTCAGGGATATCCTGCTGCACATCTACGCCAATCCGGTGATCTCCAAGGAGAATCTCTAATTAATTACGTGCACATCCAGCTGCTTGAAGGGGAAGTTGATTCCATACTTCCCGGGCAGTTGCGTGTATATGTTCTCGTTAAGCCAGAAATAGGCTGCCCAGTAGTCCTTTGCAGCAGTCCAGGCACGAAGGGTGAAGTCCACCGAACTGTCGCTCAGTTTGGAAATGGCTACGAAGGGATCGGCCGCACCCGGGGTGCCGCTATCCAGGAAAATCGGATTTGACGCCACTATTTCCAGAAGGGCTGCCTTGACTGCCTGTGCGTCGGATCCGTAGGAGACGCTTACGCTCACGTCCACCCTCCTGAGCTCGAAGGCGCTCACGTTATTGATATTCCCGTTCGAGAGGGCGCCGTTGGGAAGGATGATCTGGCGGTTGTCTACGGTTATGAGCTTGGTGCTCACGATATTGATTTCCTTAACGACGCCAGCGAATCCCTGTGCTTCAATGAAATCCCCGGCCTTGAAAGGCTTGAATATCAGGAGCATAAGACCGCCCGCGAAATTCTGTACGGTGCCGCTCAGGGCCATACCTATAGCCATTCCTCCGGCTGCCAGCAGAGCTGCCAGGGAGGTGGTGTTAATTCCCAGTGTGCTTACCGTGATGATGATGAGAATGACCCAGCCGGCAATGTTTACCAGCGAATCCACGAAGGTGGAGAGGGTGGGCTCGGCCTTTTTGCGCGTAAAGCCCCGACGGATAGCCTTCCGCACCAGGGAAATTATCCACGCGCCTATGACATATATGGCAAGGGCTGCCAGAACTTTGAGGCCGAATTGCAGTGCCTGCTCTCCCAGGGAGGCGAGCAGTTCGTTGGCGGGACGGTCTTTCAGGGTGCCCAGCACGGCACCGGTCTTGACGGATAGGGAATCGGCGCTCAGGCTTTGTGCCAGTTCGGGGGCATCGGCTTGTAAAAGATTGAAAAATAGCATATTATAGATGCAGGCTAAGATAAACCATATAAGTGATCCACAGCAGCAGGAAGAGGACTCCGTCCAGACGGTCCAGGACATTGCGGCAGCCGATAAGGCAGGCGCTCAGAAGAGCCAGCGCGCTCGCCAGGATTACTCCCATATCCACCGGGGAAATATCGGCAAAGGAGAGGGGATTGATCAGGGCGCTGCCGCCGAGAATGAGGAGGATGTTGAAAATATTCGAGCCGATAATGTTGCCGAGGGCCAGCTGCCCTTTTTTCTTGATGGCGGCGGCGATGCAGGTGGCAAGCTCGGGAAGGGAGGTGCCGCCGGCAAGGAGGGTGATGGCTATGAATTTGTCACTGACTCCGAAGCTCCTGGCCAGTAGGACTGCATTGTCCACGAAGAGGCGTCCCCCGACTATAAGGGCGGCTATTCCGCCTGCGACCATCAGTATCTGGAGCCACAGGGCCTTTTGCTTGGCATCGGGCTCGGAAGGGCTGCTTTCCCCGCTTCTGAAGGTGAATACCATATAGGCGATGAACAGGAGCAGAAGTACCGCACCGTCCCAGCGTCCAAGGCCTTTACCCCAGAGTCCGAGGGCTATCAGAAGGATGGTTATTCCAAGATTTATTGGAATGTCTTTGAGTCGGTTGCTCCGGCTTATCTCCATTGGAAGTATAAGTGCTGTGGCACCCAGGATCAGGAGGGTGTTGAAGATGTTGGATCCAAGGACATTGCCCACGGCGACATCGGCATTTCCGGAGGCTGCGCCTATGAAGCTTACCACCATTTCGGGGGCCGATGTCCCCATACCCACGATGGTAAGGCCTATTACGAACTCGCTCAGTCCGGAACGGCGGGCTATGCCGGAGGCTCCTTCGACAAGATAGTCGGAGCCGAAGATTACCAGGAGAAGCCCGGCAAGGAAGAGAAGTATGCTCACAGTCATCGCTACGGCACTAAAAAACGTGCAAATTTAATAAAAAACGCGGGAATATTGCTATATTTGCAAGACGTGTAAAACCTCAGCTGATATGAAGTATCTGTTGCGGCTTTTCCTTTCGCTGCTCGCCGTATTTGCAATCGCAGGCTGCAGGGAAGGGGAAAAGACAAAGGCCGATTCCGCCTTTTCAGTCAATCTGAAGAGTGAGGATTCCTCTCTGGACATTCCGGACGAGGGCTCCAGCGTGCGCGTATACGTGAGCAGCGACTCTCCCTGGTCTCACAGGTTCTCCGGCGGGGAAGCCCCTTCTTGGCTGGAAATATCGGAGCCCGAAAAGCTTAACAGCAAATCCTGGTATGTCCTCCTGACCGCCCCCGAAAATGCCGGCGATGCCGCCCGTGAGGCCGATATTGTATTCTCCAACGCATCTCACAGCTATACACTTCACGTGGTCCAGGCCGCTATAGATCCCGTGCTCAAACTCCTCCGTCCGGGCTTTTACGGCCTCGAGGGAGGGGACGTCCTCCTTGGAAACCGTATACAGGGCAGCCGCAGCATTTCCTCCGGCAGCATCTCCTACAGCCTCATGGATCCCTTCTCACTTAAAACCTGGACCATGAGATTCCCCGCCGATGCGGCCTCGCAGCCGAAGGGAAGCGAAGTGGGCGGAGTATGGCTGAGCATCAGGGAAAAGGACCGCACCCTTTCCAATACAGCCCTGGAGGAAGTGGTGCTCCTCAGAAAGCGTGACAATACCCTCTGGCTCAAGACAGGGGACGGGAAGGGCCTTGTAGTAAGGATGCCATGAGAAGGATAAGCCTCATATTCCTGTTCCTGCTGCTCGGACTGGCGATGGCTGCAAAGCCCGCCCGTCCCGGCACTGTCCGCTATGTCCAGCCGGACGGAACAAGCATAAACCTGAGTCTGAGAGGCGACGAATGGGGCCACTGGGCCCTGGATTCCAGGGGGCGGGTGATGGAGCAGGATGCCCGCGGTTTCTACCGGGTATCGGCAAAGACCCAGAAGCAGCTTGCGGAGCGTTCCGCCCGTATCCGTGAGGCGGCGCTGGGAAAGCGTCCCGCCGGAATCTACGACAACGACGACAGGACCATCGGCACTCATAAGGTGCTGGTCATCCTGGTGGAATTCAGCGACTGTTCTTTCTCCATCCAGTCCCCCCAGACCGCGTTCAAGAGCCTTCTGAGCCAGCACGGCTACAGCGAGAACGGGGCCACCGGCTCGGTATGGGACTTCTTTAACGACAACTCCGGCGGGCTGTACAATCCCGAATTCGACGTATATGGTCCGGTGAACCTGAACAAGCCCATGTCCAACTACGGCAGGAATAATCCCGAAACCAACAGGGACCAGTTCCCCGGGCCCGAGCTGGCGCTTTATGAAGCCTGCCTGAAACTGGACCGCAACGTGGACTTCTCCCAGTACGACTCGGACCACGACGGCTTCGTGGACATGATCCTCTTCTATTATGCCGGTTATGACGAGGCCGAGGGAGGCTCTGCCGATGCAATCTGGGCCCATCAGTGGGACTTGCAGTCATCGGCCAACCGTACTGCGGCGAACGCCCGCTTCGACGAGGTGGGCCTTTCCAACTACTTCTGCACCAGTGAGCTGCGCGGCGGAAGCGGAAACCGTATTACCGGGGCCGGAGCCACCATACACGAGTTCAGCCACTATCTGGGCCTGCCCGACATGTACGACGTGAACGACTCCGACGACGGCCATTCCAGCGGCATGTCCTTCTTCTCCACCATGGATATAGGCCTTTATAACAACAATGCCGACACGCCGCCGTACTTCACCTCCGAAGAGCTCATAATGCTTGGCTGGATGAAGGAGGCCGATGTGCTGCCGCTCCCTCCTTTCGGCGAAGTGAATCTGCCGTCCCGCAGGGTGAAGGCCGCCATGAGAATACCCACATCCCTGGAAGGGGAGCATTTCGTGCTCGAATACCTGGACGGACAGGGCTGGGACAGGCCGCTCCCGAGAGGCCTTCTCATAACCCACGTGGACCGTTCCGACAGGATGGTAGGTTCCACCCAGGCCCGCTGGCTGTGGGAGTACTGGAGAATGTTCAACTCCATAAACAGCCGCGGAGACCATCCCTGCTGCTATTTCATACCTTCTTCCAGTCCCAATGAACTGGATTATAAGGGGAGTGCCGCCGCAGCCCTGTTCCCGGGTACGGATAACGTCAACGCCTTCCAGCCCCTGGACTGGGACGGAGTGCCCACCCAGGCACGCCTGACCGGCATTACGCTTGAGGCCGACGCCCTGGTATATACGGTGCGCAGCGCCGGTATGGACGTAAGCGGAAGGGTGTCGGATTCATCGGCAAGGGGAGTGGCCGGGGCTACGGTGAGCCTGCTTGAGCTGTCACTGGAAACCCAGACCGACGACCAGGGCCTGTTCTACCTGAACCTTGACGGGATAGAGCCCGGCGCCGAGCTTACCCTAAGCGTATTCAAGGCCGGTTTCCATACCTACACCGCCCCGTTCAGCCCCAACGCACAGGGCAACAACCTCAATATCATGCTCAGGCGCATAGGCGAACCCGAGGTGGAAGAACTTGTCAAATATGACGAAAAGGGCAAGCTGCAGGCCTGGTCGCGTGCCGGCCGCAGCCAGATGGGCGTGGTCCGTTACCATGCTTCCGAACTGGTGGGACGCGAGGGCTGGAGGCTCTCCACGGTGTCTTTCTATCCTTCCTGCTACAGCGCTTCCGGATTATACGTGATAGTGGACTCGGGCAGCGAGAGGGTGCTTACGGCTCCGGTACAGAATCCTGTCTTCAACGCCTGGAACATGGTGGACGTGAGCGAATGGGATATACGTGTCCCCGAGGCCCGCGACATGTGGATAGGCTACGGAGTGAAGGGGGCCGATTACGACTACCCCCTTACCTGCGTCCTGAAAGAAGGTGCCGAATCCACCGACAGCTACTACGCTTCCTTCAACGCTTCATATACGCCCTGGATGCCCATGAGGGTCACTTCCAACTACTTCGACCTGGCCGTGAAGGCCAGTATCTCGGAGGTTATAGTGCCCGCCTCGCTCAAGGATATGGGCTTTGTTTCCATTTCGGAGCCGGAAGGGGAGTATGGCCCCGGCAGCAGTTTTCCGCTGTCTCTGGAAGTGCCGGTTTCCGACGACGCCCCCCAGGCCGTGGTATGGGAGTACGACGGCGAGTCGGTATCGGC
>JAGCYC010000087.1 GCA_017961015.1 Bacteroidales bacterium
CCGCACTCCGGCAACTTCTCTTTGCGTAAATTTTAATATATTTGTAGTTCAAACAAACTATGATTATGAAGATCTACAAGATTATGGCAGTCGCCGCGCTCCTGGCGCTCGCAGCCTGCAACAAGAACTCCGTACAGCAGATGGCCGATGCGTCCTCCAACGTGGGCGTAAGTTGCGTGCCCGAAGTTCTCACGGTCATCAACAACCAGATTCCCGTCAGTATCACTGTCGATTATCCGGCGGCATATTTCGCCCCCGAATCCAAGCTGGCTGTAACCCCCGTCATCGTGTATGAAGGCGGAGAAGCTGCAGGCCCCGTTTTCCATTATCAGGGCTCTGCCGTCCGCGAAAACAATAAGGAAATCTCCGCCGACGGCGGTTCGGTGGTAGAGAGTTTCACCATCCCCTATGTGGATGGCATGAAGAAGTGCTACCTCGAGCTCCGCAGCGTGGCCACGTATAAGGATAAAACCATCAAACTTCCCAGCCGGAAGGTGGCGGACGGAGTCATCCTCACCGGAAACGGCTTCAACACCAACGGCTACTTCGAATACAAGGAAGATGGCTACCAGCACACCACGGTGAAGACCAGCGAGGCCCAGATCCACTACGACGTGAACTCCTCCACGGTGAAAAACAGCGAACTCACCAGCGGTTCCTTCAAGAATTACAAGGATGAGCTCGCCGAGCTCGCCGAAAACGACCGCGCGAAGATCAAGGAGGTCAAGATTATCTCCTACGCATCCCCGGAAGGCGGAGAAGAGCGCAACAACAAGCTCTCCAACGAGCGTTCGGATGCCGCCAGGAAGGCTTGGGATTCGGTTTCCAAAGACCTTGAAAGCGCTGCGCCCGACGTGAAGAGCGTCGGTCAGGACTGGGAAGGATTCCAGGAGGCGGTAGCCAAGTCCGACATCGAAGACAAAGACCTCATCCTCCGTGTGCTCAGCATGTACAACGACCCTGAGGTCCGCGAGAGCGAGATCCGCAACATGAGCCAGATCTTCACCGAACTCAAGAAGGAAGTCCTGCCGGAACTCCGCCGTTCCCGCTTCGTCACCGAGGTGGAATATGAGAACTATACCGATGCCGAACTCCAGCATCTCGCCGACCGCAAGCTCCTCTATCTGGTAGATGAGCCCGCGGTCCTGCGCATTGCCGCCACCTCCGAAGATCCCGAGCGGAAAGAGCTCTTCTACAGGGCTGCCGCCGAGCGTTTCAACTCCCAGGTTGGTAAGTACGACCTCGCGATCCTCAAGCTCGAACAGGGCAAACACGCCGTTACCGAGATGTATCTGGAGCAGATGAAGGACCAGAACGATCCCGATGTGCTCAACGCTCTTGGCGTGGTCGAACTCCGCCGCGGCAACTTCGACAAGGCCGCCGAGTTCTTCGAGAAATCAGGCAACCCCTGCTCGGTCAAGAACCTTGGCATCGTGGCCCTCTCCAAGGGCGATTACACTTCTGCCGCCGACAAGCTTAAGGGCGCAGGAGACATCAACGAGGCCATCGCCAATATCATGTGCGGGGAACTGGATGCCGCCGAGAAGGCTCTGAAAAACGATGAAAGCGCCCAGGCGGATTACTACCGCGCCGTGGTCGCGGCCCGCAAGGGAAAGCTGAAAGATGCTAAGAAATTGCTCGACCAGGCCTGCGAAAAAGACCCTGCCCTGCGGGAAAAAGCGCTGAAGGACATAGAATTCGTTGCACTTTAAAATATTTTCCTTATATTTGCACCCCCTTTTTAAAGGGGGGTGTTTTTTTATTATTATTTATTTATGCCAACAATTCAACAATTGGTTCGCAAAGGACGTGAGACGCTCGTAGTTAAGAGCAAGTCTCGCGCATTGGATGCGTGCCCTCAGAAGCGTGGCGTATGCGTCAGGGTGTACACTACTACCCCTAAGAAACCTAACTCCGCAATGCGTAAGGTTGCCCGCGTACGTCTCAGCAACGCTAAAGAGGTTAACGCCTACATCCCGGGCGAGGGCCACAACCTCCAGGAACACAGCATCGTGCTGGTCCGCGGCGGTCGTGTTAAGGACCTCCCTGGCGTACGTTATCACATCCTTCGCGGCGCTTTGGACACGGCTGGCGTGGAAGGCAGGACTCAGTCCCGCTCACTCTACGGAGCCAAAAGGCCGAAGAAGTAGCCGTCGGGTGGTTTAATTTTTAATTTTTTCAATTATGAGAAAAGCAAAGCCTAAGAAGAGGATTCTACTTCCTGATCCTAAGTTTCACGACATCGAGGTCACCCGTTTCGTGAACAACATTATGTTGCAGGGGAAGAAGAGTATCGCGTATTCTATCTTTTATGATGCCATCGATCTGGTGGGCGAGAAGATGAAAGATTCTGACAAGGCTCCTCTCGATATCTGGAAGACCGCTCTTGAGAACGTGACCCCTCAGATTGAGGTTAAGTCACGCCGTATCGGTGGTGCAAACTTCCAGGTGCCTACGGAGTTACGCCCGGAAAGAAAAGTTTCCGTCGCTATGAAGAACCTTATTCAGTTCGCACGCAAGCGTTCCGGACACTCCATGGCAGAAAAACTTTGCGCAGAGATCGTTGCCGCTTACAACAGTGAGGGTGGCGCATTCAAGCGTAAAGAGGATATGCACAGAATGGCTGAGGCCAACAAAGCCTTTGCACACTTCCGTTTCTAAGCAGTATGCTTCATGGCAAAGAGAGATCTTAAATACACCCGCAACATCGGCATCATGGCTCACATCGATGCCGGTAAGACCACTACGTCGGAGCGCATTCTCTACTACACCGGGAAAACGCATAAGATTGGAGAGGTTCACGAAGGTGCTGCCACAATGGACTGGATGGTCCAGGAGCAGGAGCGTGGTATTACCATCACTTCCGCCGCCACCACCGCCTTCTGGCACTACAACGGTGACACCTATCAGATCAACCTTATAGACACTCCCGGACACGTGGACTTCACCGTTGAGGTGGAGCGCAGCCTGCGCGTTCTGGATGGTACCGTGGCCACTTTCTGCGCCGTAGGCCGCGTGCAGCCTCAGAGTGAGACTGTTTGGCGCCAGGCCGATAAGTACAGCGTGCCTAAGATCGCCTATGTGAACAAGATGGACCGCGTCGGCGCCGACTTCCTCGCCTGTGTGGAGGAAATCAAGACCAAGCTCGGTGCAACCGCAGTTCCCATCTGCCTCCCCATCGGTGCCGAAGACAAGTTCGAAGGCATTGTGGACCTGATCGATATGAAGGCCATCTTCTACGACAACTCCGACGAACTGGTGAACTACCGGGAGGGAGAGATCCCCGCGGAGCTCAAAGGAGAGGCGGCCCGCTGGCGGGACATCCTGCTGGAAGCCGCGGCCGAATGTGACGAGTCCCTGATGGAGAAATACTTCGAGGACCCCGACTCCCTTACCAAGGAAGAGATTATCGCAGCCATACGCAAGGGCACCATCTCGATGCAGATCGTCCCCGCCTGCTGCGGTTCCTCCTTCAAGAACAAGGGCGTACAGTTCCTCCTGGATGCCGTAATGAGGTATCTGCCTTCTCCGCTGGACAAGGGTGCCGTCAAGGGGACCAACCCCCGCAGCGGCGACGAAATCGTACGCAAACCCTCGGCCGACGAGCCCTTCTGCGCCCTGGTGTTCAAGATTGCCACCGATCCTTTCGTTGGCCGTCTTGCATTCCTGCGCGCCTATTCGGGCCGTCTGGACGCCGGTTCCTATGTGTACAACACCCGCACCGGCAAGAAGGAGAGGGTAGCCCGCCTGTACCAGATGCACTCCAACCACCAGAACCCCATCGAGTTCGTGGAGGCCGGTGACATCTGCGCAGCAGTGGGCTTCAAGGACCTCCGCACCGGTGATACCGTCTGCGTGGAAGATCACCCCATTACCCTCGAGTCTATGGAGTTCCCGGATCCGGTTATCGGCATCGCGGTAGAGCCCAAGACCCAGAAAGACCTGGACAAGCTCGGAATCGCCCTTGGCAAACTGGCCGAGGAAGACCCGACCTTCACCGTGAAGTCCGACGTGGAAACCGGCCAGACCGTTATCAGCGGTATGGGCGAGCTCCATCTGGACATTATCGTGGACCGTCTGCGCCGTGAATTCGGTGTAGATATCAACCAGGGTGCACCTCAGGTCAACTACAAGGAGTCCATCACCGGCAGCCACCAGCTTCGCGAGGTCTTCAAGAAGCAGACCGGCGGCCGCGGTAAGTTCGCAGACATCATTGTAAACATCTCTCCTGCCGATGAAGGCGTTACGGGTCTTCAGTTCATCAATTCCGTCAAAGGCGGCAATATCCCCAAGGAATTCATCCCGTCCATCGAAAAGGGCTTCCAGTCCGCGATGGCAAACGGTGTCCTTGCCGGATACGAGGTTCCTTCCCTCAAGGTGGAGGTAATCGACGGCAGCTACCATCCCGTGGATTCGGATCAGCTCTCCTTCGAACTGGCCGCCAGGATGGCCTTCCGCCACGCCTGCCCCAAGTGTCACCCGGTTCTTCTGGAACCCATAATGTCCCTGGAGGTGGTTACCCCCGAGGATTATATGGGTGACATCGTGGGAGACCTCAACCGTCGCCGCGGACAGATTGTCGCAATGGACTCTACCGCCAACGGAGCACGTATCGTCAAGGCATTCGTACCGCTCGCCGAGCAGTTCGGTTACGTCACGGTTCTGCGCACGCTGTCTTCGGGCCGCGCCACCAGCACTATGACCTTCGACCACTACGCCGAAGTCCCCGCCAACCTGGCCAAGGACATCGTCGAGAAGAGCGGCTACCGTGTCATCGAGGACGAGTAAGATTTAGCAAAAGTTAAAAAAGTAATTGATATGAGCCAGAAAATCAGAATCAAGCTGAAATCCTTCGATCATATGCTCGTGGACAAGTCTGCAGCCAAGATCGTCGATACAGTGAAGGCAACGGGTGCAAAGGTCGTGGGTCCCATTCCGCTTCCCACCAATAAGAAGATCTTCACTGTGAACCGCTCCACCTTCGTTAACAAGAAGAGCCGCGAGCAGTTTGAATTAGATTCCTACGTCCGTCTTCTGGACATCGACGAGTCCAATGCAAAGACCGTCGACGCCCTTATGAAGCTGGAGCTTCCTTCGGGCGTGGAGGTAGAAATCAAAGTGTGAGGGTAGCGAAAACCCTTCTTTGCTAAAAACATTCCCTCTTGCACATTTAGCGCCGATTTGCTAACTTTGCACGAACGGAATGTATCCAGGCCCCTTAGCTCAGCGGTTAGAGCAGCGGACTCATAATCCGTGGGTCGCAGGTTCAAATCCTGCAGGGGCCACAACCTTATTAATTAATAACCTCAGCCTATGAAAAGAGCTATTCTAACGCTGGCAGCCTCTCTGCTGGCAATGTTTACGCTTTCGGCGCAGACAGGAGAATATGAACTTCCCAAGTTCGAGTTTCAGATTACCGGTGGCGGTGGTATCTCCACAGTCCTTTACGAAGTCCGCGACGACGGTATTTGGACTCAGGCCTTCAATAAGGTAGACGGATATCACTCCGCTCCTCTGTACCAGACCACGGACGACGGCCAGGGGCACTTCACCTCTATGCGTCCCCTTGCAGTGGGCACATCCTCCTTTAACAACTTTGGCTGGAATGCAGGTATCGGCCTGGCTTGGCATTTCCATCCCAACCTGGGCCTGTTGACCGGCGCCGAACTCTCCTTCTACAAAGGCAGCGTCAATGTGGAGCAGCTCACCAGCGCCCAGTATATCGAACAGTTCCGCAATCCTGATTATACCGGAACGACAGCCTATACGATGGCCGGCCCCGCCATCATTTTCAACCGCCTGTATAATTTCACGGAGACTCAGAAGCTGATGTATCTGCAGATCCCCGTGATGCTCAAGTTTATGATCCCGCTCGGAGCCCAGAAGGCTAACCACCTGTATCTGGCCGCCGGTGCCAAGCTGGGTATCGGCCTGAGCGGTAAATTCCATCAGAACGCCGACCACGTGTACTTTATGTATCAGGACGGTTTGAACTACCCCACCCATACCGCAAACTCCGGCTGGGTACTCACCGACAACCTGGACCACGACAACGTCTTCTTCTATGGGGAAGACCGTGAGGCGCTCAGGAACGCGGTTATGGGCCAGAACCCCGATGCCGCAAAGATTTCCCCCAAGTGGGACTATGAGGGGGCGATGAAACTCGGAATCAATGTCCTGGCTTCGGTGGAACTCGGTTTCCGCTGGCGTCTGTCCGATGCATTGGGCCTTTATACCGGTGCATTCCTGGATTACGGCCTGCTCAATCCCGTCGCCGCTTCCGATAAGGCTGTCTATCAGAACGACCCTATCTGGAACGATGACGACCAGTTTTTTATGGGTCTGAACGATTACAGGATATGGGGTAAGGACACGGGCGTAAGCGTGCTTGAAGCAGCCCAGCCTGCAAGCTGGAGGGGAGATGAAGAGCCCTCTCCCACCGGTAACGGCACACCCATCCTGAACAACAGGAAGCTCTATAAAGAAGAAGGCCGGTTCATAGAAAAGGCCAACACCTTTGCTGCCGGTCTCAAGATCCGCCTGGCCTTCGGTAAATCCAAGAAAAAGGCTCCCGAGGCTCCTCAGATCGTGTATGTGGACCGTGTCGTGCGTGATACTGTGGTGCAGAACAACACCGTGGTGGTGCGTGACACCGTTACCAACACCGTGGTAGAGAAGGTCGTGGAACAGGTTATCGTCCGCGATACCGTCACCATTATCAAGGAAGTCCCCGTGGAAATCCAGAAGACAATGGCCGATCTTTCCAACACTATGTTCGACTTCAACAAGTCCGAGATCAAGGAAGCCGCCAAGGGCCCGCTCAACACCGTGGTGGCCTGGCTGCAGGAGAACCCGAATGTGAAGGTGGAGATATCCGGTCACACCGACAACAAGGGCTCGGCCGCCTACAACCAGCGCCTGTCCGAGGCCCGTGCCAAAGCAGTCTACGACTATTTCGTTTCCCAGGGCGTGGATAAGTTCCGTCTGGCCTACGCCGGTTATGGTATGGATAAGCCCATCGCTACCAATGCCACCGAAGAGGGCCGTCAGCGCAACCGCCGCGTGGAACTGAATATCGTGGAATAAGCAACTTATTCTTATTCTTTGAGGGTGACCTTCGCACAAGGCCACCCTTTTTTATTGCTGCTTTTCCGTTTTTTTATGCTATGTTTGTGAAAGATAAATGTTTGAGAGCATGAAAAAGTACCTGAGCGTAATACTGCTGTGCTGTGCAGGTCTTGCCGCATGGGCCCAGCCTCTGAGACTTGGCGTAGCCGGAGTCACCCACGACCATCTCTGGGGTATGCTCCCCGCCATTGAAAAAGGCGAAATCGATGTTGTAGGAGTATGGGAGGCCGATATCCGCTACATCGGCGACAATCTGCTCACGCCCCTTCTTCCAAAGGACCGCTTCTACGGCTCGCTGGAGGAGATGCTGGACCGGACGAAGCCCGAAGCGGTGGTAGCCTACGGCTCCATAAAGCAGCATCTGGACGTAGTCCGCGCCTGCGCGCCCAGGGGCATACATGTAATGGTGGAAAAACCGCTGGCGGCCAGCGTTAAGGATGCCTCCGAGATGGCCGCCCTGGCCCGCCGCTACGGAATACTGCTCCTTACAAATTACGAGACCACGTGGTACAGCTCCAATGCCTGGGTAAAGCAGCGCCTGGGAGAACTGGGCCCGCTTTTCCGCATAGAGGTTTTCGACGGCCACGAGGGCCCGAGGGAGATAGGCTGCAGCGAGCGTTTCCTGGAGTGGCTCACCGACCCGGTTCTGAACGGCGGCGGTGCAGTGGTGGATTTCGGCTGCTACGGAGCCAACCTGGCCACTTGGCTGCTGGACGGACGCGAGCCCAAGTGGGTATATGCAATCCTCAGGCAGAATAAGCCTGCAGTGTATCCCAAGGTAGATGACGACGCCCTCATAATCCTGGACTACGGCGATGTGAGCGTGTACATAGGCGCCTCTTGGTGCTGGCCGAAGGGACGCAAGGATATGTTCGTGTACGGCCTGGACGGCCATATATATCAGCAGACGGCCGATACCGTAAGCGGCTGGATAAAGGGCGAGACCATCCCGGAGCAAAGCCTCCCTGCCCTGGAAGCCCCTTACAACAACTCCTTCCGTTATCTGGAGGCCGCAGTCCGCGGCGAAATAAGCATCGGAAAGGCCGATACCGGGGCCCTGGAAAACAATCTTACTGTGGTGAAGATCCTGGATGCGGCCAAGCGCAGCGCCAGGACGGGAAAAAGGGTGAAGCTGCGTTAGGAACGTCCGGCCTGCTCCCGCCACCATTCGGTGGGCGTCTTTCCCTCAAGGCGGCGGAAATAGCGGTAGAAGGTGGCTTCGCTCACGAAGCCGGCTTCCTCGGCCACGGCCGAAAGGACCACTTTGCCATCTGCCTCGCTTATTATGCGCTTGCTTTCCTCTATCCTCAGGCGGTTGATATATTCGCTGAAGGAGATGCCCAGCTGCTGGTTTATGGCGTTGGAGACGTATGTGCGGTTGGTTCCGGCAGCGGCGGCGACGTCGGAGACCGTGAGCCCGTGCTGGCGGTAGATCTTCCTTTCCTTCACCAGTTCGTCTATCCTGGACATAAGACCCGACGGCTGCTGGGGTGCGGCGGGGTTTTCCTGGGCTGCGGGAACATCCTGGGCGGTGGTACCAAGGTCGCGCGAGAGGTCCTGGGCGGTAAACCTGAGCCTGGCTCCCACCCACATAACCGAGAACAGCAGGGCCGAGAACAGCAGCGACGGCACGGCCAGCGGGAAGCGTGCGGCAAAGGCGTCACGGCCAATGTAGTTGGCAACCAGCGAGATTATGGAAATAACGACCAGAAGCCAAAGCAGGACGCTGAGGGGCTCCATAGTCTTCTGCTCAGAATCGGCATAGAAGTTCCGCACTTCCCGGTTGTAGCGGGAAAGCAGGATATGGCCGGCCACCAGGGTGTACAGCAGCAGCGGTGGGAAGAGGAACTTGCTGCAGAAGTTCACGGGGGAAGGATTGGAGCCTGTAAAGCATACGACCAGGCCAAGCACCAGCGCCACCGCCGAAGGCAGCAGGAGCAGCAACTGCATCGGCCTCACACCCCTTGGGCTTGCGATGGAATAAAGATAAAGGAGGAATATCGGGAATACCGCAAGATGGGCCGATGCATACAGCGCATCCAGGATGGAGAAGGCTTCGCCCTCCTGGAGGAAGTGCCAGCCGTGTCCCATATAAAGCACGGCGCAGGCCGCCGAAAACAGGCACAGAAGCGGCCTTCCGGCCTGCCATCCCCGGCTTATCCCGTCCAGCAGGAAGGTCACGGCCCAGAAGAAACAGACCGTGAAAGGGAGCAGTGCTATGAGGCTGAACCAAAACAAATCTAAGCGGGGCAAGTGGCTCTCAAATGCAAAGATAGCAGTTGTTTTTACGATTTGCAAGTATCTTTTTACATAATAATAGGATGCGCGTATGCGAGAGTCCTATCTTTGTGTGTTGTAAAAAAACAGACCTTATGACTAAGACCTTCGTCTACAAGAGCAGGAGCCTCGTGCTCATCGCAATCGCCTCACTAACCCTATATTCCTGCGGGTCCAAAGCTATGAAGCAGACCGTGTTCTCTCGCATCGACCCCCAGGAGGTTCAAAAGATAGCCAATAATAAACCCGATTTCTTCGTATTCTACGACGACGTCCAGAACATTACCCGCAGGGCAATGAATTTCCAGGCCGCCTATTCGTCCATCACCTATGGCGAACTGTACGAATACGAGTCCAAGTACTTCAACAATTCGGCATTCCGCGCCGCCCAGGAATCCCAGGCCGGCGGGGAGTTCGATGCCGAATACGACCGCACGGTAAAACCCGCCCTCGAACTGCAGAAGCGCAAGTGGGGGGACTTCGTGAAGAATCACGATCCCAACCAGTACCTGAGCATCGAGGGCGTTACCAGCATCCGCCTGGACCGCGGCGCGTCCCGTCCCCAGTTCTGGTTCCGCATCAGGGAGCCCAAGGCCCCTGTCAAGACCGCCAGCATCAGCTACGACTCAGTGGTCAAGGGCGCCAAGACTTCGGACGAGTTCTACACCTGCTCGCTCACCGAGCTCAGGGAGAACAGCCATCCCGACAACGCCCTCTTCTATTCCGAAATGGACGAGCCCAACTACTGGGACACCCACGAGATGCTTATCGTGGTGAACCGCGTGGAACTTATGGACGGCAGCGTCTATTCCCTGGCCGATCTGTCCGACGTTCCCAAGAGCGTAAGGGCATATTTCCTCAACCCCTGCCAGGAGACCGAGGACGAAATGGCCCGCGAGCTGGTGAATCCCTATTACAAGACCCGCGCAGAATTCGTTGAGGCAGCCTATCAGGAGGCTCTCCGCAGGGCCAACCCTCTGTGCTACGAGCTCCTGACCAATTACAAAGCCGATTAATCATTTTAAAATCTTATACCATGAAAAAAATTATTTCCGTACTGTGCATCCTTGCAGTGTGCTTTAGCGCATCGGCCCAGAAAAAGACCACATCTTCCACTTCAGCCGCCAAGAGCACCAGCTCCGGCGTAAGCAGTGGTTCCTCATCTTCGGCTCGTCCCAAGGCTTCCGTCGGTCACAAGGCCGGTTCACTGGCAATCACAGCCGATATGTCCTTCTTCTCCGAGACTCTCACCACCACCCAGACCGGCGGCGGACAGACCATCAACACTATCACCAAGGATCCCTTCGGTAACGGAACCATCTTCGGCATCGGCGCCGGCGTACGCTACTTCATCAACAAGAATATCGAAGTAGGCGGCGATATCGGCTACCAGACCGTCACTACCATTCTCGGTCAGGATGTAAACGGTGACGACCTCCATCAGGTGGTATCGCTGTTCAGCCTCACCCCTTCGGTAGGTTTCCACATTCCTATCTGCCACTGGCTGGACTATGTCCCCGAGGCTTTCATCCTTGCCGCTTTCGGTAACAACATGCAGGAGCAGCAGATTAACCCCCTCACCACTGTGACCGGCTCTGCTTCTGAGTTCGAGATCGGCGTAAGCCCCGTCCGTTTCGAGATCCTCTGCAGCAAGTCCGTGAGCCTTGTCCTGAGCACCGGCCGCATTTCCTACGATGTCCAGACCCGTAACCTGGGCGGCCAGAACAACCAGAACACCCGTAAACTTGCTACCATCAGTATGAATCTCTTCGCAAATCCCACTGTTGGTGTGCGCTACTATATCAAGTAAGATTCTCCTGCATATATAGTCAAGTTTCCGGCGGCTCTCCAAAAAAGGTGAACCGCCGAATTCTTTTTTGCAGTATGTGAAGGCTATCTGGCTCCTCCGCCGAAGCCTCCACCGCTGAAACCGCCTCCCCCGCCGAAGGATGTGCCTCCGCCGAAGCCTCCGAAGCTGCCGCTGCTGCGGCCCATGGCTTCGGCCGCGCGGGCCTGGGCGTTCGTTATGGCTCCTGCAAGGTTATTGTTGTGCCAGAGCAGCCAGTTCACGGTATTCCAGTCCTGCGAGGTGGCTTCCTGCAGCAGGGTGGGATCTATGTCGTGCAGCTCCCTGGCCACTTTGTCGGCAATGCCGAACAGGGCCCCGAACACCAGGTAGTCCTGCCAGAGGGCCACTTCGCGCGAACCTCTTTCGGAGATGAGGGTAAAGTCGGAGAGGAATTTCTTGAAGCCCAGAAGGGTGCGTGCCTGGGCCTGGCCTTCGGGCGAATATTTCTCGTTGTTCAGGGAGAAGCCGTTCTCCAGCATGGCCTTGGCCTTGAGCGAGTCGTGCCCGTTCCTCTGCGACGACTCTATCCAGTTGTTCACCCTCTTGTAATTCTTCCTGGACCAGCGGGAGAACTCCTTGTTCTGAAGGATGCCGTCGCTGCCGGCAGCTTCCTTCATCATCTCGTACAGCTCGAGGGAATCGGCATCCAGCTTGCCGGAGAAGGCGTCGTTGAAGTCAAGATCGGCCTTGTTGTCATCCTTTTTGAGCACCTGAATGGCACCGTCGTAAATCATCCTGAGGATGAGGGCCGATGCATAGAAGTTCCCCTTCTTTGCCTCTCCGAGGCGTCCCAGGGTGTAATTGCTCTCCTGCAGATTGCCGCCGAAAGGTACCTCGCGGCTCCACTGGACCTCGGAGGCCTTGCAGCCAAGGACGCGCTTTTTGTTGCGCTTCAGCATGCTGATTCCGCCCACCACGGCCGCGAATCCCACAAGGTTCAGAATGATGGAGAGTATGCCGCCGATGAAGTCTTCGTCCTCGTCTTCGTCTTCGAAGCGGGCGCCCTCCAGGGCCTTGGCA
>JAGCYC010000088.1 GCA_017961015.1 Bacteroidales bacterium
GCACCCCGGCAAACCTCTCATTTTCCAGAGGACCATATACCGCGAAAACCGCAACTTCAACCGGAAGGTGGACGCAATTGAGGCCGAGCGCATCCAGGTGGCCGATTCCCTTATGGCAATAGCCTGCAAGCGTTACAAGGACGTGTACTACATCCATCCCAACGCCACCACAAAGGACCATCAGAGCTCAGTGGACGGCACCCACCCCGGAGACTACGGTTACTTTGTCTGGGAGCAGTCCATCGAGAAAAAAGTCCTCAGGATCCTGAGAAAATACGGGATAAAATAAGGGACCGGTTCAGTCGTTATAGATAATCTTCTCTATCTTGTAACGGGTAGAGAGGGTTGCCGTGTCGTAATGCCCGTTCACGCTTATGCCCAGCAGAGGGTCGTGTATGCGGTTCTGGGGAAGGCCGCTCCGGAGCACTTTCAGCCGGGGCGTGCCATACTTGCCTTCCTTTTCCCAGTAGATTATCGTAAAGTCGTGGTCCACGGCGCTCTCGTTGGTCATATTCAGCTCCAGGTACCAGTCCTTGTCGTCCGGGACGGGATAATGGCGCTCGAAGGTGCATCCGTCCGGGAATTTGTTCACGATGTCGGCGCCGCAGTAGTCAATGACGTCGGGGGCCACCGGGTCCGGGACAAGCACATCGCTCTGGGATGGGGCCGATGCGCTCGCGCTGCTGTCTTCCAGATAGTCCAGTGCACTGAAAAGCATAGGGGTGATTATCCCTATGGCAAGGCTGAGCGTACTGTTGCCGCCTCCCCTGACCGATGAACCGGCGGCACTCACGGCGCGTGCTGCCGGAATCACTATCCGGTGATCACCGGTGGGCTTGGAGGAGAACTTGTGTCCGCTTATCTCTTCCAGCTGGCCCAGGGCCGATGTTGCGTGCGTGCCGGTATCGAATTTTGACTGTGCTCCCGCCGCCGCACCGAGGCAGGCAAGAAGCGTAATGGCGAGGATCTTTTTCATCATCTTATCAAGTCAAGGTCTTTGAGTGAAGGCAGGGCATAGCCCTTGGCCACGGGATTCACGAAGCGGAAAGTCTTCCCTTCGGGAGTGGTGAAACTGATGCTTCCGAGAGAAAGCATATCATTGTGTATGAAGTATTTGGCCGATGCGAGAGCATCTTGGGAGATGCTCTCGAAGTCCTCCCTGAACAGGGCCGCATCGGAGCGTGGAACCTTGATGCTGTAAGTGTCCTGGAGAATCTTGTCGATTGAGAAGACGAAGGTCTCGGACTCGGCGTCGTAACGGCTAAGGATAAGTTTGGCATCCTTCCCTATTATGGCCGATATGAAAGCCCTCTCGGCCGCCGGAATGAGCGAAGAGATGTAGCCGGCCGTCATCGAAGGGTCTTTCCTGCGGGCTTCGAAATCGGCCTGGGATTCAAACTCTCCCTTGGCCCAGAGCTTATAGCGGTTCCAGGCGAAGACGGAGAATGAATTCCGGGGATAGAACATCACCATCATATCGAAGATGTCGTCGTCCTCCATATACGGAAGCAGTTCCTTGCCTTTGTGGTTCAGCAGGGCCCTACCCCTTCCGCGCCGTGCGACTATGGCAAAGGGCAGGCGCCGGTCTCCGCTCACGTATGAGTTGAAGCTGTAGGGCGAAAGGCCGTCATACTCTTCGGGCAGGACGCTTGCGCCGCTGCTTTCCATCATTCCCCACTTGCCACCGGGCCTGCGGTAGCACCAGGTGTCCGGAGCCGTGGGCCAGTAGGACAGGCCGCCATATACGGGAGGAAGGGCTTCGGCGCCATTGTCACCCCGGACGCCCCAGAGGCCGTCCTTATTCACGTAGAGCCAGTTGGCATCGGCCCATTTCCCTCCCCACTGACGTAGCGGAGCGGTGAGGAAAAGGGTATCGTACTGGATGGGGACCACTACCCGTGCGTCTGCGGACATCGCACCCCACTTCCCTCCGGTCTTTACGGCGACAACATCCCCGTGGGCCCTGTAGATTATGGCGTCTTCATAATGTTCCGGCGTACCTTCTATGTGCTTTCCGCCCTGGTCTATCCAGCTGAAGAAACCGTTCTTGTCACGCACCAGCATCTGGGCCTTGGCACCGTCGGCGTGCCCGCAGGCGATGATACGGCAGTTATAGCCGCTCAGGGTCTGCTTCCATTTTCCGTCCACCAGGCAGAGGGCGGAGTACTTGTTTCCCTTGTTAAAAACGACCAGTCCTTCGGAGAGCCTCCACATATCGTCGCAGCGGATAGGACCGTAAGCGAGTGTCGCGATGTAGTTCTTTTCAGCTTTCCTGATCCTGGCGATTCCGCACCAGATTTCGGGCGTGACGCCCGGGATGGCCACATTCTTTTTCACTACGGTCCATCCTTCCTCGGCCGGGAGCGTGTTGCCTTCGCAGAGGCGCTTAAAGTCCCCATTCCCGCTCACGACAACGTCCTGGGCGTCAAGGGAAATAGCACCCAGCACAAGCAGGAAGGCGGCAATGATCGTCTTTCGCATAGCAGCCTACAGATTGAGGTGAAAGTCCATACCCACTGTCCAGCGATGCAGCGGGATGCTGCTTTCCTGAGAAATATTCAGGAGTCCGTAGGCCGCGGTAAGTTTGAAGGAAAAGCCTTTTGTGCCGATTCCCGCACCAGCCTTGAGATAGATATTGAAGGGCTTGATGCCGATGTCTTTTATGGTGTCCACTGTGAGCCACTCGCCTTTCTCATCCTTGTACGGCCAGTCTTTATGCGAGCTTTTTGTGGTCGATGCCAGGCAGTAGTCAAATACGGGTCCGGCAAAAAGGTTCCACCCTGACATCGTACCGTAGTTGAACGAAATCGGAAGCTGGAGGTGATGTTCCTTTATGTCCGTGTCGTAGTTCCCCATTGTAATGGGCTCCAGTTTGCTGTCATCGTCCCAGGCACCCATCCCGCCGAACAGGATGTCATACTTATAGTTGAGGCCGACATTTACCATAGCGGATATACTCACGGGAATGCCGTAGATAATGCCGGCATAGGGTCCCATACCGAAGCCATTGGATTTAAAGCCTTCAGGAGCTTTGCGGTTCAGAAATTCGAAGTTCATACCGAAGTCGAAGCCCAGCTGGGCCGATGCCCTTGGGGCCGATAGGCAGAGGACGGCCAGAAGTGCAAGAAGTATCTTTTTCATAGGCTAAAGTGTTAATTCAGTCGGACCATAGTGGTTACTACCATACCTGCACCGCCGTTGCTGCCCACGCTGGTTTTTATCTTGCCACGGTCGGAGCCTGTGACCGAAGTGTAGAAATTCAACTCGGTTCCGTTGGTCATATAGGCCACGAACTGGAGGGTAAGCGAAGCCGCTTCGAATCGTTCGAGCCTGAGGGTCCCGGGAACGATCTTTCCCTGATACTCCAAGGCGCTGCTCCAGTCAAGCGTGACATACTCGGCCGCATCCTTGGAAAGATCACACTCCCAGTAGCCGACCGTGCCGTCGATGGTATAAGCCACCCCGTCGACATACTCACCTTGATTTGAAGGATAATGGGCGGGCAACTTTCTGGTGGAAACGGTGCCGGCCTTTGGATCCAGAGTGTGAATCTCAGCACCGTCATACTCGTTTCCGCCCCACCAGCTGAGTTTGTCCGTTGTGGAGATATAAGCCTGGTTCGGGTCCATTCTCTCGTTGAAGGAGCAGATGAGGTTCCCGAGTGAGACTGAACTTGCGGATACGCTAAGATTGTAAATGTCCGTACAGGCTACGGTCCTGGTCCAGGAATCTTTACCATCTCCCTCCTCGATTTCTTTCTCATAAGTATCAGCATAATACAGCTTTCCGCCAATAGAAAGAAGGAAAGACTCTTTGCTCGCTTCAACTTGCAGAAGAACCGGCTCAAATGAAGGAGGAGCGATGATTCCCTGCATTCCGCCATTAGCGCCCGGATAGCCGAAAGTCCCGCCAAGACAGCTGCCGCCAGCAGGATAGAGTTTCCAGCAGGAGATATTGTTTCCCAGCACGTTGACGGCACCTAGCGTGTTTCCATTGTCCTGCAGACGGATAAGTGACGGAAGCCCTCCGTTTATGCCATCATAATTCCAGCCGCCGGTCCTCACAAACAGGTCGTTACCCAGCTGGTGGAACCAGCCGTTGAGGAAGGTGGGCTGCTTGAAGCCGTCGTCCATCCCGTTGGGAGCGCCCGCCTCCAATGTCCACTCGAACAGGGCTCCATCGCTCTTGCGGACAAGGAAGTGTGCGCCGTGGCGGTCGTGGTACTTGGCGCTGAAATCGTTAATTATGTTGGATAGTGCGTGACGGACATCCTTGTCCCCGTCCTTGGGATAATTGTTCCACCCGCCCCTTACATCGTAATGGCAGTTTGCCAGCCACAGCCAGCCTTCGCCCACGGGGAATACGAAGCCGGGAGAAAGGATGAGGTTGGCCTGGACTGCCCGGGCCACTTCGCCATTGGCCCCTTCCACTTCCACAGTATAGCTCACCTCCACCATAGAGCCGTCTTCAGACACGGTGTATAGGACACTGGGGCCCACATTTACGTCACCTTCGGCCCTGGTGGGAGTGCCGCCCCGGGCGAGGGCAAGCATTCGGGCGCCGGCGATATCGGCCTTTCGGAAAGTCACCCTGGTGCCGGCGTTGTCCTTGGTACAGGATGATATCAGAATGAAAGAAAAAGCCAGTACGGCAACAACAATCTTTTTCATACTCGTACGTGTTTTCCGCAAAGATATCTTTTCCCTTTGACTGTCCTGTGGCGGATTCCACCACAAATTAAAATAGAATAAGCGGATTGTATCGGCATTTTGGCAAAATCTTTGAAATATTGCCAATAATTTTTTATCTTTGTCGCGATAGTATGGAATACAAGTGCATCATAACGCCAAAAATGCAGGCCGTCGCCAGGTTTCTGACAGAAGCCTTTGAGGGTATGAACCATTGTGTCAAGGAATCAGGGCGAAATATAGTGGTGGAAGTTCCAAAGAAGATGTGCGATCCGGTCAGGATCTGCTTGAAACGGCATTTCCCAGACGTTGCCCTGATGCGAAACGCCTGCCTGATGATAGAAGATTTGCACGACTTTATCCTGGTCAAGCCTCTCGTGTCGGAAGCTCCTCTGTTTGATAATGATGGCGTCAGCGTTCCTGAACTGGAGAAATTACTGGTGGACCAGGAGTCGGATACAGAATACTCCGGCCTCAAAGAATCAGAAATACAGAAAGAGTTCCAGCGCGCCTTTGAACTGTATCCAGTCAACACTTCCTGCTTGCTAAGATACGCTGGCCGAAAAGGGAAAAAAGAAGAGATACAACACCGGTTGGAACGCCTGGACAAGGAACGAGTCCGAACGGTGCATACCATTCAAGATTTTCTTAGACAAGAACCTATAGAACGGGCCTGGCTGTTCGGATCATTTTCCAGAATGGAAGAAAAGCCTGAAAGCGATATCGACATCCTGGTTGATTTGGACACTTCCGTCCCTATGGGACTGATTCAGTATGCCGGGATGATCAATGCATTGGAAAGTCTGCTTGGCAGGAAAGTGGATATGGTCACAAACGGCACTGTCAAGCCGTTTGCCCAGGAAAGTATCAACCGTGACAAAGTCCTGATCTATGAGAGAACCTGAACGAGACCCCGGACGATTACGAGATATACTCCAGGCCGCGGATAACATTATGGCTTTTACAAACAATCGGTCAGATGAAGAACTGAAAGCCGATAAGTTACGTTATTTTGCCGTCATAAAGAACGTGGAAATAATTGGAGAGGCAGCATATATGCTTTCACTTGAGTTCAAGCAAAAGAACTGCCACATCCCCTGGGACAACATAATTCGAATGCGGCACGTCCTTGTCCACGGATATGCCAACATTCAAGCAGATTTACTCTGGCACACGGCACTGTACGACGTCCCGGTACTGAAGGCACAAGTGGAAAGAATCTTGAACGGATCATAATCTTCTATGAAGACTGTCCTGTGGCGGATTCCACCACAAGCGGCTCATTTGCAAGGATTATTCGGGAGGAAATCATATCTTTGTAATCGTTATGCGCCGTTTTGCCGTCATACTTAACCTGCTCCTGCTCACCCTGCACGCCGCCTGGTCACAACCCTGCACGCCGCCCCGTTTCATAAACTACAACGCGGCCGACGGTCTGCCTTCCAATACGGTCTATGCCATCGTGCAGGATGATGAAGGTGTGCTCTGGATAGGGACGAGGAACGGCCTTGCCAGCTTTGACGGCACCCGTTTCCGCAGCTGGAAGGAATACGGCCGGGTGAATGCCCTTGCTGTGGATAAGGATGGCCGATTATGGATTGGAAGCACCGACGGGCTTCGGGTGCAGGACAGCAAGGTGGAAGGTAATATCCGCGCCCTGTATGCCGACAAGGAGGGCTTCGTATGGGCCACCGTAGGGGATACCCTGCTTCTGAAACTTTCCTGCCGCAAGGGCATTCAGGAGCACGCCCGCTGCCCCTACCTCAAGCGGGACTCCGAAGGCGATTACCCTTATTATCAGATATTTGAAGCTTCCGACGGGAGGCTTTGGCTTGCAGGCCGCCTGGTGTACAACCAATATGTCGGAGACAGACAATCCCCACAGGTAACAGAGCCCGCCTGGGAAGGCCTGCTGTGCATCGGGAGCTATGCCGAAAGCGGCGGCAAGCTGTACTCCTTCGAAGACCACACCTCCATCCTGTATGGCTGTGAGGCCGATAAACCCTACCCCCTTGGCCGTCTGCCCATCGCCCACGCCCGGCTGATGACGGACCGCCGCGGCCGCCTCTGGGCTGCGGGATCCTACGGACTGGGCATCGTGGACACCGTGCATCCGGAGAACTCGGAGGTATTCCGACACAGGGCCGACGACCCCTCCAGCCTATCCTCCGGTGAACTCTACTGCGTCTTTGAAGACCGCCAGGGCAATATCTGGGTGGGTGGCGACAATGGTCTCTCCGTTCTATCCTCTGCCCTGCAACAAGTGAGCGTTGTATCCACCGCCCAGGTATCGGCCCTTATGGAGGACCACGAGGGAAAACTATGGATAGGGACCGCCGAAGAAAGGGTATCGGCCCTGTACGAAGACCGCGAAGGCTATGTTTACAGGGGCCTTTGGAACAATACCGGCTGGGAGGTCTGGAAGGACGGGAATATGCTGCGGAAGGAGCGTCTGAGCGGCCCCCTTCCCGAGGCGCAGAAGGAAGCCCGGCACCTGGACGGGGCCAACTGGATTTCGGATTTCCTGGAAGACAGCGAGGGCCGATTCTGGGTTGTAAGCTGGGAAGGCGTTGGCCTGAACGAATGGGACCGCAAGACCCGCCGAAGCCTGCCTCCGCACTGGCTGAGTCCCTTCCGCTATCCTTCCCCGCAAGTGGATTCAAACATCTACCTGAGTTCCCGGCTGGGGAGCCGGCTTATCGAGGACAAGGACGGCAATATGGTCTATGCCACCACCCAGGCCGGGCTGAACATAATTGACAGGAAGACCGGGCTGGTCACCAAGTACTTCAAGGGCAATTCCTCCATCCCGGACGACTATGTGACCGACCTTTGCCTAAGCCCCGACGGCAGTGTCTGGGCCGCCACCCGCAGCGGCCTGTGGAGTATCGCAGGATCACATTTCCTTGACGGAATGCTGGTGCAGTCGGTAAGGGCCGATGCCAAAGGCCGCATCTGGGCCGGCACCGAGGACGGGCTGTATTTCGTAGACACCGACGGCAGCACAGGCCGGGTTCCGAAAGAGCTTGGCTTCCCCTCCGATATCTACGGGGAAAGGGTTTCCTGCCACTTGAAAGACGGATTCCTGGCCTTCGGAGGAGCCGCCGGCGCCGCAGCCTTTCACCCCGACAGCCTGCTCTCCATACGCGGAGCAGGGAACCTGCCGCTGGAAAGGCTTATCCGCCACCGCTACCGCCTGAACAGGGGCGAGTGGATGCCCGGAAGCTTCATCGGCCTGCCCGAAAACATACGCCCCGGACGCTACCGGCTGCAGGAGCAGAGCTCCGATATCTTCGGCCGATGGGAACGCGGCGAGGAGCGCGAACAGATTCTCCGCGTCCCGCAGCCCCTATGGCTCCGCTGCCCCTTCCTGCTGCTGTATGCCCTAATTCTCACCGCCATAGTCTGGACGGTCCTGCGACTCAGGGAAAGGCGTCTGCTGGTAAAGGAAGTAGAGATGCGAAACCGCCTGTTCTCCATTATCTCCCACGACCTGAGGAACCCCATTTCCGGGGACCGGATGCTCTCCAGTCAGCTTCTGGAACACTTCCGGGAACTGCCTCCCGACCAGCTTGAAGAAGGGTTGGAGAAGCTGGCACATTCGGCCGACAATACGGCCTCCCTGCTGGAGAACCTGCTTCTGTGGTCGCTGAACCAGAAAGGGATGCTTGAGCCCGTGATCAGGGATGAAGACCTGACGGCCCTTGCGGCCGAGGCTATCGGCCCTCTTCAGAAGGGAGACATCATCACCCTGGATATTCCTTCCGGCCTGAGCGTACGCACCGACCGCAATATGCTTCTCACCGTTCTCAGGAACCTGCTGGACAATGCCGTAAAGGCAAGCCCCGAAGGAGGGAAAGTGGCTCTGCGGGCACGTGGGACGCAGATTACCATCACCGACGAAGGCCCCGGACTGCAACAGGGATCCACGGGATGGGGACACGGACTCGGGCTCACCATTACCCGTGAACTGCTTGATAAACTAGGGGCCTCCATACAGATGCACAACAGGCCGGAAGGCGGCCTTGAAATAACGATCGACCTATGATAAATGTCCTTCTCATCGAAGATTCCGCAGTATTCGTAATGGGCCTCAAGCTGGCCCTTGGAGCCAATCCGTCCATCGGCAGAATAGAAGCCGTGAATTCGCCGGGTGCAGCGGTAGCATTCCTGAACTCCCATCCCGATATTGACATAGCCGTGGTGGACATAACCCTTGAGGCCGAAACCGACGGCCTGACCCTGCTGGGCATACTCAGGGACGCTTTCCCCGGAGTGAAGACAATGGTTCTCTCGCATTACAAAATCCCGGCCTACATACTCAGGGCAATCAGTTCCGGCGCCTGCGCCTATCTGGCAAAGGACTCCTCCCCGGAATCCATAGTCGAGGCCATCGGCAACGTAGCCGAGGGCAAATGCCTCTTCTTCGGAGAGACCATAGATTCGGCCAAGATCCTCCGCATCTTCGGCGGGAAGGAGAACCTGGAAGCCCGCAAACCCCAGGGACTTACGCCACGGGAGCTGGAAGTGCTGCAGCTCACCTCGTCCGGCTACAGCAATTCCCAGATTGCATCGGCCCTGGAGATTTCCCTCAATACGGTGGACAGTTACAAGGAGCGCATCAAGGTGAAATTCGGCCTGGACAGCATCGTGGAATGCGTGGCTACGGCCGCCGCCAAGGGAATTGTGAGCGTATAGGTATAGGATTATCGGCCAAATAGGCTTATCTTTGCAAGGATAATTCTATAGCTATGAAAACGCAAGAGCCCTTTGTCATCACCCTTAGCCGCGAGGTCGGTTCCGGAGGACACACCGTAGGCAGGATCCTCGCCGAAAAGCTTAACGTCCGCTACTGCGACAAAATGCTGCTGGAGTGCCTGCAAAAGCAGTTCGGCCTCACTGCCAGCGAGATAGAGAGACTCAAAGGGGAAAAGAAGAACTGGCTTGCCGATTTCATAAAGCGGGTGGCACCCGTCCCCCCGGCAGACGCCCTTGGACAGAAAGCCGAACATCCTCAGGAGTTCTCGATAAAGCTTACCACCGACCGGATTTTTGAGGCTGAGGCCGAGATTCTCAGGGAGTTCGCCAGGATGGGCTCCTGCGTAATCGCCGGACGCTCCGGTTTTTTCATTTTTAAGGACTGTCCCAACACGCTCAACGTATTCATCACTGCATCCAAGCCCCAGCGCATAAAAAGGATAATGCAGAAGCAGGGCCTGAGCGAGGAATCGGCCGCCGCCCTGATAGAAGGCATAGACCAGGCAAGGGAGAATTACACCCGCCGCTTTGCCGGAGTGAGCCGCTTCGACGCCCGCAACTACGACCTTGTCCTGAAGGCCGACGGACACAGCGAAGAGCAGCTGGCCGATATCATTCTCTCATACTTTGAGGGGTCTTTTTAGCACTTTTCAACACTTTTTAAAAACTTTTATTAAATAATCGCCGATTTTTTTATAAATCAGTGATTTTTAGTGTTTTTCGCGGCCCGAAATCCTCGCGGACGCGCAAACAATCGCGCGCACATAAGGAAATAATACGCACAGGCCTAACTTGCGGCGCGATTTTTTTCCTAAATTTGTAGACTACATACCCACACTAATGGGTAGCTGAGCTATGCTCACAACGCTCATAATATCGCTGCTTCTGCTGCTGCCGTCTTCCAAGGCCGTACAGTCGAACGTAAGCCTTAGCATCCAGGACACCGAAATGGTGGGCGGTGTTATGAAGGTGAGCCACGCCCAGCTCCACTTCCGCTGGGACAATGCAACCTACGAGAGCGATTACCTGGACAACGCCGTTGCCGCCGACAAGCTTATGGACCTCCTCAGGGAAATGGGCCACGAGAATATCGACTCCGTAAGCGTGGTTGCCTATGCTTCCCCCGAAGGCGTGTACGAGCACAATCTGATGCTCAGCCGGAAAAGGGCCAGGGAGTTCTCCCGCATCCTCGAGAAAGAAGCCGCCGGAATGAGCTTTAAGCTGAACGTACGCCCCGGCGGAGAGGCCTGGGACCTGCTGGCACAGAGGGTGAAGGCCGATACCTCCATCTCCGAAACGGCCCGCAGCCGCACCCTGAAGCAGCTTGCCGACAAATCCATAAGCAACGATACCCGCAAGTGGCGCTTTATGCACGGCAGCCTCGGCGCCACTTCAAAGGAGGGAGATGTATATCACTACCTCCTGATCAACCACTACCGTTTCCTCAGGTGCCTGGATATCCACATCCACTACAAGGAGGCCGATACCGCCTCGGAGGCTTCGACTGGCTCAGCCTCCGAAGTTCAAGAGTCCGAGGCCCCGGCGGTGGCTGAGCCTGTCTCGGAGGCTGAGCCCGCCTCGGAGGCTGAGCCTGTCGAAGCCCCGGTGGTCGAGGAAACCAAAGATGCCTCGGTGGCTGAGCCTGCCGAAGCCACCGAAGCCACCGAAACCAAGGAGGCTGAGCCCGTCTCGGAGGCTGAGCCCGTCGAAGCCGCAGAGCCCGCCGGAGCCCCGCAGGCCGAAAAGCCGGCCAGACGTCCCATACTGGGAATAAGCACCAACCTGCCTTACGACATCACCTACATCCCTCAATACGGACTCACCAGCGTGCCCTCGCTGAGCGTCGAATACTATCCCGTGAACGGGAAATACTCCTTCGGCGGCGACGTGGAATTCTCCCACTGGCTGCATCCCGAGGAACACCGCTACAACCAGATACGCAACCTCACCCTTTGGGGCAGGCGCTATTTCAAACGTAACGAAGACCGCTTCAAGGGACTGTATCTGCTTGCAAACATAAATGCGGCCCAGTACGGACTCGGCTTCAATGCAGGAAAGGGCTGGGAAGGAGAAGGCCTGGGCGTTTCCGTTGGAGGCGGCTGGAAGTTCTATATGGGCAAGTACTTCTTCCTCGATATGGGAGCGGCACTGGGCCTGTTCTACTCCTGGTACGACCCCTACGTCTGGGGAAACGATTCCACCGGACGCTATTACTACGACTACAGCGGCGACCCCAACGACTTCGTAAAACGGAGCAAGAGGCTTGTCTGGTTCGGCCCCACAAGGCTGTACATCGCCATCGGCCTGGATATTTACGGAAAGAGAAAATGAAGCTGAAGGGACTCATACTGCTTTGCCTTACCGCCATTCTCCTTGGCGGCTGCCGCATCGAGCCCCCGCTCAACCTCAGGCAGTCCGTCAAGACTAGGCTCGTGCTGGACGCCCGCGTGGACGTACAGGTGATGTGGCAGGTGAACTGGCAGTCGCAGTGGAACTTCAACTGGAACACTGCGGCCTACGGCCCCGTGGGCTACAATATGCCCGGAAGTATGAGGGCCCACGTGTACAGCCACAATGCCTTCGGCGACAAATCGGCCCATAATGTATATAACTTCCTGGGCGAAAGCACCACCCTGGACGTCTTTGTGGGAATCCACGACTTCCTCTTCCACAACAACGACTCCGAGGCCATCCTCTTCCGTTCCGACGGCGAAATGTCCGATATCAACGCATACACGCGTATCATATCCTCCGGCCTCAGGGCCTCTTCGCAGGTGTTCACGATGGCGCATAAGGCGCTTGGCCTGCAGACCAGGGCCGATGACGACGAAATCAAAGAACCCGTGGCGCTGCAGCCGGACGACCTGTTCTCCGTCTACGTGCCCGACTACTATATCTCCGACGACCTGAACGACTACGTTTACGAAAACGGCCGCTACGTGCTCAAACTGGAGCACGAACTGAACCCCGTCACCTTCATCTACCTGTTCCAGGTAAGACTGCTGAACAACGCAGGCCGTGTGGTGGGAAGCAGTGCCGGAGCCGCCCTCACGGGCGTAGCCGCCGGCGCAAACCTTATGACCCGTATGTCCGAGAGTTCAACGGTATCTATTCCGATGGATGTGCATATGGACAGGGATCAGGATATGCTGGGAGCCAAGGTATACTGCTTCGGAATACCTGGCTGCAACGCCTACGATTCCGAAAGCGTGGCCGCCGCACCTGACGGAAAGCACTATTTCGTACTTAACATTTCATATATAAACGGCACGTATAGGAACATCCGCATAGACGTGACCGACGAAGTGAGGGCCCTGCCCCTTGGAGGCGTAATCCCGCTGGAGATTGATGTGGACGACTTCCCGCCAGAGGGAAGCAGCGGTAGCGGCGGTTTCAACGCCCTCGTGAACGACTGGAACGACGAAGGCGGATACACTACGATTATCAGTTGACGATAAATAGATTTGAAATTCATGTTTAACCCTTTTTAAATTTCATGCGTATGAAAAAATTAATTGTTTTGGCCGCGGTCGCCATTGCCACCGTCGCCTGCAGCAGGACCTTCGACACTGCCCCTGCAAAGGACCAGGCAGTAGGTTTCGGCTCCTGGACCAACACCCTCACCAGGGCCCGCACCATCGGCGGAACCGCCTTTGACAGCGGTGATTTCTTCTTCGTCTACGGCTACACCTCCGGCGCCCAGACTCCTTTCGACGGCACCAAGGTGAGCTACGACGGCACTGACTGGACCTACAGCCCCCTGCGCTTCTGGGACAGGAACAACGACAACTACCACTTCTACGCCATCTCTCCCAGTGAGAGCACAGCAGCAGCCACCGATCTGGTAGCCAGCCACGATGTTACCGATGGTACTATGACCACCGTTTCTCTCACTCTGAGCGGTAAGAACAACGACATCCTCGTTGCCGATTCCGTACAGGTTATCAAGGCCCACTATGGTGAAGTTGTGAATCTTAACTTCCGTCACGCCGGAGCCCTCCTGGATGTGAAGGTACGTAAAGGCGCCGCCCTCGGTGACAACGGCGTCCTCAAGATTACCGCTGTTACCCTGGAGAACATCAACAAGACCGGTACCCTTGCCGTGACCGGCTACAACGCTCCCGATCACGCCACCGCTCCCAAGAAGGCCATCCTCAGCTGGACCTCTTCTGCAACGGGCAGCTACGTTCCCGCCGACGGTGTGAACGAAGTTACCACCATCTCCGCAGCTACTCCCATCACCACCACCGGTGACCAGTTCCTGTTCAACAACCTGGTGGTTATGCCCCAGACCTTCGCCGCTTCCCAGCAGAGGGTAAAGATCAGCTACACCATCACCACCGGCACTGGTGCTGACGAGCAGACCAACACCTTCACCGACAAGACCTACGACCTGGTACTGTTCGACAAGACCGACTACGATTCTTCACTTGGTACCGATCCCGACGCTCAGAACACCAATCCCCGTGTGACCGGTTGGCTGGACGGTGTGCACTACACCTATGTCCTGACCATCGACGCCGAGGCCATCGTCTTCAGCGCCTCCATGGAGAGCTGGGCCACCGACGACGGTTACTACTACCTGATCAACTAAGACGGTACAGTCCGAAGCTAAATGCTTGAACGCAGTATCATACGCATTGCGGCAGCCGTGACGGGCGCCCTGCTCCTGGCAGGGTGCACCGCCAGGCTTGACCCGGCGCCCAGCGGAGCTCCCATAAGCTTCGACGCCGGGTCTTCGCTGCTGCGGGACAACGACACCAGGGCCACCCTGCCGGTCGGAACCCACTTCGGGGTATTCGCCTATCAGCAGAACGGGAGCGTGAACTCCCCCGGCACGTGGAACTATTCCCGTAAACCGGGATTTATGTTCAACACCGACGTGCTCTTCAACGGCGCCACTTACACCTACTCTCCTCTGAGATACTGGCCCGCGCCGGAGAACACCCTGACCTTCTGGGCCTACTGTCCGTATACGTCGTCGCCCGACCTTGTGGTGACCAATAATACGACTGCGTTCACAAAGAATTCCTCCGGTCTCCCGGACATCCGCTACACCACCGACGGACATACGGACTTTATGCTTACCGGCCTGGTGAAGAACCAGACCAGGACCACGAATTCCGGAGTGGTGGAACTTGAGTTCAACCACGCAATGTCCAAGCTTAATGTAACGGCAAAGAAGAAAGACCCCGAGAACCATTACACTGTCAAACTCAAGGCCGTGAGCTTCAACGGAATATTTATGTCGGGCACAGCTAGATGGAACCGCAGTCCTGAAGGATGGACTTGGGCTTCCTGGAGCGGCGCCAGGGCAAATCTTCCGCTTTGGAGCGAGGATCCCGACGACCCCGCCGACGACATCGAACTCACTGCGACCGCAGCGGCAGTCCCGGGCTTCGTAATTCCGCTCCCTCAGCTTCTGGACAACCAGGCGGCGAGGCTCCACGTGGAATTCAGCGTGTCCTACGCGGGCATACTCCACGAGCGAAATACCACCAGGGAGGTCTTCCTTTCCGACATCTTCACAAGCGGATGGGAGAAAGGATCCCACTACACCCTTGAACTGGAGATCTCTCCGGACGACCCTATCGAGTTTACAGTAAGCTGGGACGACTGGGGTGCAGACCACAACTATTTCATTACCAGTTAGGATGAGGATTTTACGCATCATATCTGCACTACTTGTTTCCGTGCTTCTCGCAAGCTGCGGAAAGCAGGAGCCTGCCGATATGTCCGGAGGTCCCCGTCCCATCCGTTTCGGCACCGGATTATCGGCCCGGACAAGGGCTGTGAAACCGGACGACCCGAGCGTACTCATCTCCGTCGGCAACTCGGCCAGAATCTTCTGTACAAGGGAGTACAGCGGCCTGGCGGACACGGTATTTTTCGGACGCAGGCTTGTCTGCGACGCCGTTCCCGACCCGTCCACACCTTCCCTGCCGTACAGCAGCGTATGGAACTACAGTCCCCTGGAATACTGGGAAGACAACGGAGACTATTACTTCACCGCCGTATTCCCGTTCAGCAACAGCGACGTGAGCATAGACAACAGCTACAGGCTCCACGTCGGTTACCTGGCCGGCAACAATACGGACCTTATGGTGGCCAGGACGCATCAGGACGCGACCGTGAGCACCGACCCGGTGGACCTGCATTTTATGCATACCACCTCGGCAGTGCGTTTCCTCTTCGGGAAATCATCGGCCTCGGATCAGGACAACTATGAGCTCACAGCCTTCGAGCTGCAGAACCTGGTTCCCTCCGGGACCTTTATGATGACCACACGCGTGTCCGATCCCCCGTCCATCAGCTTCAGCAACTGGGGAGAATTCGGCAACCGCACCAACCTGTTCTCGTGGACGGCCGATACGCCCGGGGACCGCAAGACCATAACCCATCCTGCAGTTGTCAGCGATCCTGACGGCTATACACCTATGGGGTGGTACTATATGGTCCCGCAGACCCTGAGCACAGACGCTTCGGTGCGTTTCTCGGTTTCGTACAACAACGGAGAGCCCGTGGAAACCATACTTAATTTCTACGGAGCCACCGACCAGAACAGCGAACTGGGAACTGCCTGGCTGCCCAACTGCGTATACAATTACTACATTACGATCACCCAGAGCGGGCTTGACCTAACGGTGAAGACCGTGCCCTGGGACGAGGTCCAGGTAATTACGGACGACTTCAATTTCGAAGGATGATGAGAAAGGGCCTTTTGCTCATATCTCTGATGCTCACCGGCATCCTTGCTGTCTGGTCCTGCCATAAGGAGGCGGAACCTGGCGGCGGGGCAGCGTCCTCAGGCTTCGGCGGCATACGGCTCAGGCTAAGTTCGTCCAATGCCATACGCCTCGAGACCAGGGCGACCGACCTGGAAGAAGGCCTGGAGTTCAACAATGTGCTGGTAATCCTTGTAAACAACAGCGGCAACGTCGTGGACAAGGTTTACAAGACCTACCCTTACACTCCTGCCGTGGACGACATCCAGGACGCCGAGGCTGACAGCTCGGTAGAAGAGGATGTTATTCACTTCCAGCATCTTCTGCCCGGAAACTACCACGTGTACGCCTATGCAAACATAGACGCCGCCACGTGGCAGGACAGCGGAAGCGGGCTTATATCGGCCCAGGAAAAGACGGTGGCGACAGGCGCTTCGTTCGCAAGTTTCGAGGACCGTCTGCTGGCCAGCCTGAGCGGTACGGCAATCCCGGCCGATCCGTCACAGTCTATGCTTCTTACCGGCCACAAGGTGGTCCAGGTAGGACTTTCACTGGTTCAGGAGAGCCTGGATCTGCTTCGCCCCGTAGTAAGGCTGAGCGTGATAGTGCGTAACAACACCGACTATCCGGTGTCGGTGGAGGAATTGAGATTCAGCAGATTCAACCCCGACAAGGCCTACCTGCTGGGACATACCGACGCCTCCGGCGTACCTTCCGTCCCGAGCGGAGTGACCTACCGGAAACTGCCCGACTTCGATCCTTCTGGAAGCGATGTAGACCTGATAGCGGCCAATTCCGAAGAGACCGTTTACCAGCGGCTACTTTATGAGAATGCCTGCCCCGAAAGCTACAAGATCTATCCCACCCTCGGGCTTGACCGTACCCCGGACAGCAAGCTCACCCTGTCGCTGGGCGAACATCCCTTCGGTCTTATCACCTACGATATCCTGCAGACTTTTGCCGAGGATGACCAGGCCGAAGTGCTTCTTATCAATCCCCGTAAACAGACCAGGTCCGGCCGTCTCTATTACGGCATAGGCGATTCCGGACTGGCGTGGGAAAGCTGCGGCTACGATTCCTATCAGAAGTTCGTGAACAGGGCCACGGCCATTTTCAACGAGGAGAGCAGCTTCGCTTACGCAGGCTTCTCCTACAGCGGCTACGGCGGCTCTAATTCCGGCATGGCCGGATGGACCGGCAACAGCGCCGACGCCCCCTTCGTAAGCGACAACAGCGACAACATCGGCTCCGGTGCCACTTTCCATTACACCGGTGCCAGGAGCCGCTACTTCCGTACTCTCAAAAAGGAGCAGGGAGGAACCTTCTCCATCGAAGGCCTGCGCATCGACGGCACTTCCGACACGTCCATCTCCGACCTGGTGATCAAGAAGGGTAGCAAGAACGGCGACAACAACAACCGCTTCGCCGCCGATGTCAAGGATGACTATCTGGTCCGTTTTGCCAAGGCCGAGGATAACTCGCAGGAGCTCAAATCCGACTGTCTGTACAACACTAACAATAGCAATCCGGACAACACAAAGGGCTCCAGGCTTACCTGGGAAGCATACGGCAGCAGCAATCAGGACCACCAGTTCATGCTCTTCGGCCAATACTCCGATGGCGGTCTATTGAGGCGTATCCTCAAGGATAACAACAAGGAGGTTCCCCTCACTTATATGGCCCGCAACGAGGACATCAAGGTGGTGATCAATGTCTACTATTCCGACCAGAAGGGCTCCATCTACTTCGAGGTGGATAACGACAACTGGGCCACGGCCACTGAATCCAACTACACTTTCGAATGATTGGCTTATGATAAAACGCTTATCCGTCATACTGGTCTTGCTGGGCGCCGCCCTCCTTTCCGGGAGCTGCGTCAAGGAGCAGGCCGGGTCAAAGCCCGGGAGCGGTTCAGGAGAGATTGACTGCATTATCCCCTTCGGCTCGCCCAAGGGTGCCAGCATAGACGTGGGCACCAGGGCCCAGCTGGGAATAGTGAGGGAGAGCAATGTGTTCAACCTGTACCTGCTCATCTTCGAAGGAAACCAGGCCTCCAGCAAAAAGATTTACGGCCGATACTTTGACGGAAGCAACCTGAACGCCATCGGTGAATCCAACTACTGGACGGTTACCAATATGTCCGACGAGAGTGACGCCGCCACCCACGGCACCCTGCACATAAGGACATCGAAAAGGAACGGCTGCACCATCGTGGCCGTAGCCAATATGAACCCCAACGACCTGGATGTATCGGCCGGCCAGCTTTCCTCCATCCAGAATTTCGGCCAGCTCCAGAATGTCGTGGCCACCCAGGTACGCAGCGAGGTTGCCGCAAATTCCGGCTTCTTCCTGATGACCGGACAGGTGGACGGAGTGGACATTCAGGGGAACGGGACCGACGAGTCCGTTATCCTGGACAGCTCCAATCCTCTCAGGCTCAGGCGCCTGTATGCGAAGGTAACCTTCAATGTAAGCGCCGCCGCCGACCCGAGCACCCACATATCGGCCCTGAAGAAATTCCAGCCTTACGATTGGAAGGTGGTTAATGTACCCACCTGCGCCTACCTGCTTGAAAGGTCGGGCGCCGATGCAGCCAATTCGGCCGACAAGGTCTTCTCCACCGAAGCCGTGGGCTTCGAGACGGAAACCCTGGATCCCGTCAACAAGTACAACGACGACGTAACCAAGATCTCCATTTACAGTTTCTCCTTCTATATGATGGAGAACCGCCACGAACCCGCCCCCGGCTGCGACTCCTACGACAAGCGCGAGAAGCAGGAAAAACCCGCTTCCTACACGCAGGGAGACTTCTTTGACAATGGCGGATTCGTCTATGCCGATCCTCTTTCCACCTATGTCGTAATAAAGGGAAAGCTGGTGATGGGCGTATCGTCCAACGGGAACGACAACGCTACCCTGGATGCCGACGTACAGTATAAGATACACCTTGGAAACTTCAGCTCATCGGCCTCCGACTTCAACACCGAAAGGAACCACAACTATGTATACAATATCCATATAGGAGGGGCCGAAAAAATCAAGGCCGAGGTGGAAGCCTTCGACGACAGCACCAACCCCCTGTACGAACCCGAACCCGGAGCAAGCGGACGCGTGGTGGTGGCTCTCGAGGAAATATTCAACAGCGACTGCCATTACAGCACCCAGGTGATATCTTTCCACGCCAAGTATATGAATCCGGAAAATATCAGCTGGTATGTGGAAACGCCTTTCAATGAAGACGGCGTGGGCGGAGCAGATGTGGACAGCGGACGTGCCACAATGGCCGATATTGACTACAAATGGGTGGAATTCCTGGTTAACGACACCGATGCCCAGGGTACGTATTATTCCGACAAGAGAGCTATATACCGTCCCCACGAATGGGACGGATTCCGTGAAATCAACGGCGACCCCATCCCCTACGGCGACAAGCGCCGCACTATGTATGTGAACGAACTTGTGGACTACCTGAAAAGGCAGAAGTCCCAATACGACATAGACGTCAGGAAGAACGATCCTTCCGATCCCGAATACGACCCCGACTGGGGATGGAAGAACGACTTCGACAACGACCCGGGCACCCACGGCCCCAAGATTTCGGTCACCGCTTTCATAAGCGAATACTACTACACCTCCAATCCCCTTACCCAGCAGTACGACCCCACCCTGTGGAAGACTGTCGTAAACCACCCTATGCGCCGTATGCACATCCTGGCCTCGTCCACCACATCGGCCGACAAGGAGAGCAATGTGATAGGATCTTCCTTCACCATCCAGCAGCGCTCCATCCAGAGCGTTTACGCCGTCCACGAGGTTGCGGGCCTGCAGTCGGCCTGGGGTATGGAGTTCTCAGACGATGAGAAGGAGACCGGAGCATCCACTTTCTGGCGCAATCAGGATATGGAGGACTGCGGCAATACCAGTTCCACGAACGGACGCATAAATTCCCTGAAACTCTGGGGCGTGCTGAATCCCGACGGAACCCCCAATATGGTAGGTGAAAGATGGGACAAATACCTGAACCTGACGGGAAACAATGAGACAGCGCACCTGTGGAGCAATTACAATTACCTGCGCTACAGCTGCCTCTCCCGTAACCGCGACAACAACGGCAACGAGATCATAGATGCCGATGAGATACGCTGGTATATGGCTTCGGACGTCCAGCTTATCGGTGTTTTCCTTGGTGCGTACGGAATCGAGGGCGACTCCAGGCTGTACCAGAGGTCGGCCGTCGATCAGGGCAGTGGCACCAATGAGGTATGGCGCCAGCACATCATTTCCAGCAACCGCTATATTTACAACAGCAATCCCCCGGCCGATGCGGCCAACTCCAACAAGTACCCCCGCGTAATATGGGCCGAGGAAGGCGTGAACGGCAGTAATATGGCTTATACCGGCAACGATAAAACCGTCAAGTTCAGCACCCGCTGCGTACGCAACCTCGGATACTACCTTGAAGGCGGTCGCAGACAGGATATCACCCTGGCTGCCGACCCTGAGGTTGAACCGGACCCCTACCTTACCGTAACCAGGAAGCGCCTGAACGAAGACGGCAGCGTAACTTCCCCTTACACGGGTGCTTACGATGACCATACCTTCTTTGTATTCGACTGCTCCAGGATTAACAGGGAATCGCTCCGCGATCCCGTGGACCACGAACTCATCGGCCACGACGAGCACAGCAAGATGGCCTGCCTGTCAAGCGGCTTCGAGACTGCTCCTGCGTTCACCATCACCTCGTCCGGACATCTTTCCGGCAACTATTCTTTCAATAACAAGACATATAACCTCCAACAGATCCAGGCGCTTAACTCCTACCTGGACGACAGTTTCCCGAACCTTGACGTGAATCTGCCCGTATGCCCCAGCGGCTACAGGGTTCCGAATGTTAGGGAAATGGCCGTTATGTGGAATATGATTACGCCTATGACCACCGGGGATGCGATATTCCTTGGTCAGGACGACAACAAGGCGGTTTCCTGCCGCACCCACTGGTCATTCGGAATTGAGGGCAAGAATAAAGTGGCCGGCAGATGGGGCTGGGCAATGAGCCAGGGCCACCTTCTGATGGCCGCCTATAACAGGACCTGCCCCACCGTCCGCTGCGTGAAGGATATCGAGTAAAGCTAATCTGCAGGAATTACAACAGGACTTCCACGATGTTGCGCTCTTCGGCGGATACGTCGGGGAGCGTAATCGTTACGGAGTGGGGGCCGATGACGCACTCCCCTGCGGCCGCGCCGTTAAGGCGTATGCTGCGCGGACGGGAAGTGACACCCTCCAGGACCAGATACAGCCGGCGCTCTGAGGGCATACCCTCAAAGGAGCCTTCACGCGGATTGATACAAAGGCTCAGGCTGCTGCCGGAGCGCTTTTTCTCTATCAGCGTACGAGCACAGCGGCTGTCGTAGTCCTTGGACAGGCCGTCGTCCTCGTAAAGGCTGAAGGCCGATTTCCCCGCGCCCGGGACCACAAGGATACCCAATACCGGACTCTGCTCCTGCAGGTTCCCTATCAGGGCCGATGCCAGGGGCACAATGCTCCCCGCCTTCACGAACCAGGGATTCTCCGAGATGCCGTAGCGGAGCGTCTTCACCGAACCGCCCTTGTGCATGGTGTGGAGGGCCATATCGTACCAGTCGCTGCCGGAGGGGAACCACAGTTCCCGCGCGGCTTTGCCATCGGCCCCGGCGGCTTCGCAGATGGCCGTTGCGAGGATGCGGTCGCCGAAGAGGTACTCCTCGCGGAAAGTGTAGGCTTTGTCGGCCTCGGGATAGGCGTAGTAAAGGGGACGGCAGATGGATACGCCGCTGTCGTAGGCCTCGCGCGCGAAAGTATAGATGTAGGGACTGAGGGTGTAGCGCAGTCTGATGGCCTCCAGCATATAGTCGTAATGGCTGGGATAGGCCCAGATCTTCCTTTCCAGATTGGCGCTCTGGGTTGAGTGGGTCTTGAATATGGGGGTGAACACGCCGAACTGCAACCAGCGGGTGTACATCTCGGGGTCGGTGAGGCGCCGGTGATCTGGCTTCTGCTGATGCCCGCCGATGTCGTGTCCCCAGTAGCCGTAGCCCACATTTGAGGCCGTAGCGGTGAAGTAGGGAAGGAACTTCAGGACCGACCATTCGTCGTAGGTGTCTCCGGAGAAGCCCAGCTGGTAACGATGGCTCCCCAGGCCTCCCCAGCGGTGGTAGATGATGGGCCGATGAGGCCCGTTATCGGCCTTGTCGCTGAAGAAGGCGTGGTTTATCCAGAAGGTGTTGCTAAGCCCGGGGACATAGCGCGATTCTATCCACTGCTGCCAGTCCAGCCACCAGAAATCCACTCCCTGGCGCTCCAGGGGGCGGATTACGGAGTTGAAATAGGCATCGGCCCATTCCTTCTGGTCCATACGGTAAGGGACGGAAGCCTTGTAACCTTCGCGGCCCACGGCTTTCCCGTTTCCGGCATAGAGCCAGCCGCCGGGGCCGAAGACATAACCCTCGGGGCCGTCATAGTCGGCGGTCCTGGAAAGATAGTCCTTCACGAAGCCTTCGTAGCAATCCTCGTAGGGGCGAATACCGGAGGCGGGATGCAGGTTGAGGGCTGTCTTGAAGCCCATTTTGTGAAGCTCGCCCAGGAAACCTTCCGGGTCCGGGAAGAGCTCGCGGTTCCAGCTGTAGCCGGTCCAGCCGCGCCCCTGGCCGAAGTCGTCGTTCCCAAGGCGCTTCTGCATATCCTTGTAGGTATAATGCCAGTCCATATCCACTATCATAACGTCCATCGGGATGCCCCGGGAACGCATTTCGCGGCCAAGGTCCAGCATTTCGGAGTCGGTGTATATCCAGTATCGGCTCCACCAGTAGCCAAGGGTATAGCGGGGCGGCAGGGGTATCTTTCCTGCCACGGCGGTAAAGTCTTTCAGCGCGGCGGTATAGTCGTGCCCGTAGGCAAAGAGATACCAGTCCAGCCGGTCGACTTCATCGCGGGCGGTCACCCAGCCGTCTTCGGTAAACAGATGCCGGGCCGATTCGTCCACCAGCGCCCAGCCGTCGCGGGACAGGATGCCGTCTTCCAGCTCCTTATCGCCGTACGACAGCTGCTCGAAACCAAGGCAGCCGTCCAGGGTACGGATGGTCCCCTTGAGGTTGCCGTCCGAGGGTATACCCGGCTTCCAAGTGCCCAGGGAATGCTTTACGCTAAGGTTTTCGGCCGAAAAGCGGCCTCCCCTGTAAACGAGGGTAAGTTTTGCCGTCTTTATGGTGAGCACCCCGCCGCGTTCGGATTTGCTGAATTTGGGGACAGGAAGATCCCTGTTCACTATAGCCAGAGAGGCGCGGTCCTCGAAAACCCCGTCGGCCGCCCATTCCATCCGGATGAGCCTGTCGGTGAGGACGGTGAAACGAGCGTTTCCGGATACGACTGTGGCTTCCGGACGCGCTGCGGGGCCTGCCTGCAGCGTAAATGAGGCTGCAAGGGCAAGCAGGAAGGCGGCTGCTTTTTTCATATTAAAGTGCTTCTCTTACCTTGAGATTGATTTCACGGAGGGCGGCCTCGTCCACTTTCACTACTTTGCGGTCGTAGGTCATTATGCCGTTGACCTCCACCTCCACGTCGGTGGTCTGGGTGTAGATGCCGGCCGATACTCCGCTCTTCACCTGCGGAATGAACTCGTCAATTGCATAGGCACGGTACTTTTCAAGCACCTCTTCGCCGCTGGAGCACAGGCCCTGATAACCCCAGTTCCTGTCGGCCTGCCAAAGATGGCCATCCACTGCACGGCCGATACCGCCGTATTCGCCCAGGACATCTATCTGAGCACCCTCGCTGCGGAATTTCATTACGGGGTTGGGATAGTTATGGCTGTCCAGGATGTCGCCGCAGAGATAGGAATTGCCGCCGGACGCCGAATTGATAAGGCGCGAGGGATCCTGTGCACGGGTGAAGTCCACTGCAGCCGGAGTGTCAAACTGGCCCCAGGCCTCGTTGAAAGGCACCCAGACCACGATGCAGGGATACTTGCAGAGCTGGGCGATAATCTCTCCCCACTCCTTATAATAAGTGGCCTTGGCCTGCTCCGACAGGGGATAGTCCCAGCCTTGGCCATATCCCCACTGACCCCACTGGGGGTTCTGGTCCGAGTGAAGATTGGGCGCTATGCTGGGCATATCCTGCCATACCAGCATACCCAGACGGTCGCAGTGGTAGTACCAGCGGGCGGGTTCCACCTTTATGTGCTTGCGGATGAGGTTGAAGCCCCATTCCTTAGTCTTCTCTATATCGAAGGCAAGGGCTTCGTCGCTGGGGGCGGTGTAGAGCCCGTCGGGCCACCAGCCCTGGTCCAGGGGACCGTATTGGAAGTAGGGCTTACCGTTGAGGCCCAGGCGTTTATGGCCATCGGCATCAATTACTCCGGTGCAGCTGCGAAGGGCAGTGTAGGCCTTCACGCAGTCTATGGCCTTGCCGTCCTTAAACAGCTTTATCTCAAGCGGATAGAGGTAGGGGCTTTCGGGCGACCAGAGCTTAGCGTCCGGGACTTCCAGCAGCAGGGCCTCGCCGGGTTTCCCCGTGGCCGATGCCAGTTCAGGCCCCCTCTTTCCCTTTTCCACGTCCCAGCCTTCGCCGCCCTCGAAGATGCTTGCCGATATTTCATCGGCCTCGCCTTCCACATCGGCAAGGAGGGTAACGCTGCCGGCATCGATGTCCGAGATGCAGTTGTAGTCACGGATATGGCTCTTTGCGACGGGTTCCATCCAGACGCTCTGCCAGATGCCGGTGACCGGAGTGTACCAGATGCCGTGGGGGTTGGAGACCTGCTTTCCGCGGGGCTGCTGATCATTGTCTGTGCCGTCCCAGACCTTTACTACCAGCTCGCCCTTGCCCTTCCTGAGGGCATCGGTGATGTCGTAGGAAAAGGCTGTATAGCCGCCGGTATGGGTTCCGAGATGCTCGCCGTTGAGCCAGACATCGGCCTTCCAGTCCACCGCGTCAAAGTGCAGGAGCACCCTTTCTTTCCAGCTGCAGGGAACCTTGATGCTGCGACGGTACCAAAGGCTGCTGTCCGCGCCTACCCGCCTCCCTACTCCGGAGAGGGCCGATTCGGCGCAGAAGGGCACCAGGATTTCCCCTTCGTAGGCCTCGGGGGCATCGGCATCGGCCGGGGCAATGGCATACTCCCAGAGGCCGTTGAGGCTCTTCCAGGCGCTGCGTATCATCTGGGGCCGGGGATATTCGGGATGCGGGGCGGCAGGGTTCAGCTGCTCTCCCCACTGGGTAAGGATATGGTCTCCGGCGGGAGCCCAGACAGGGGCCTGGGAACAGGAAAGTGCCAGAACTAGAATGGCGATCAAGGACAGGTGGTTTTTCATATTTTAACTTTTATGACATTGCTCTTACAAATATAGACAAAGTTTAGTATTTTTGTACTCAAGAGCTAATTTGTACTATGACAACTATCATTATTCTGGCCGCTTTGGCCCTCGTGGTATTCTGGGGAATCGGAATACAGCGTAAACTTGTAGGCGCAGACGAACTGTGCAAGAATGCTATGAGCCAGATTGGCGTTCAGCAGAACAGCCGCTGGGATGCCCTCACCGCCCTCGCCGAGCTGGTGAAAGGCTATAACGAGCACGAGTATCAGACCCTTATGGACGTTATCGGCCAGAGGCGCGAAGTAGGCTCCGGCACCAGCGCCGCCGACGCCCAGGCCCAGGAAGATGCTATCGGCAGGGTTTTCAACCAGATCAAAGTGGTTGCCGAGCAGTACCCCGACCTGAAGGCCAACGAGCAGTTCCTCAAGACTATGGACAGCGTAAACAGCTACGAGAACCAGGTGCGCCTGGCCCGTATGACCTATAACGACAGCGTAACCAAGTTCAACCGTATGGTTCGCGTATTCCCCGACAGCGCAGTCGCCGGCCTTCTGCACTTCGAGCCCAAGGACTACCTGAAGGAACCCGAAGGCAAGACCGAAATGCCCTCGATGAAACTATGAGTGAGCGCTTCCTGAGCCGTGCGCTGGCTGTCTGCTCTGCTCTGCTGCTCTGGCTGGGCACTGCAGCCGCGGCCGACCGTCCCGGAATTCACAGCGTGGACATCAGTCTGCTGCTGACCCACGACGGGACCGCGCGCGTTACAGAGGTCTGGGACGTCACCGCCACGGAAGGGACGGAGTGGTATCTGGTCAGGGAAAACCTGGGAGATATCGTTATCGACAGCCTCTCTGTAAGCGACGAAAGCGGCCTTGTCTTTGTGAGCGAGAGCGAGTGGGACAGCGACCGTTCCCGCGCCGCCAAGGAAGGCCGCTGCGGGATACTCCACAAGAGAAAGGGAGTGGAGCTGTGCTGGGGAATCGGCCGGTATGGGCACCGCTGCTACACGGTAAGTTACATAATGACCAACGCCGTCAAGAGCCTGACCGATGCCGACATGCTGCACCTCCAGCTGCTTTCGCCGGGGCTCTCGAGCAAGCCTGAAAAGGTTCGCATAAGGGTATCGGCATATAACGGCCTCAAGCGCGAAGACCTTCGCTTCTGGGGCTTCGGCTTCGAAGGGAAAAGCTCCTACGAGCAGGACGGCAGCTTACTCTTTGTCTCTGAGGGGCGCATAGACAACGCCACCGTGCTCATACGCTTCGAAAAGGGCATCTTCGAATCCCCGAGCGTCCAGGAGCGCAGCTTCGAACAGGTTCTTGCCAAGGCCCTGGAGGGCGCCCGCTTCGAAGACGAAGACGAGGACGAAGACTTCATCGGCGGCATACTCTCCATCATTCTGAACCTTGTGGGATTCGCGGCCGTGGTGGGCGGAATCAGCATGCTGAAGCGCAACAAAAA
>JAGCYC010000089.1 GCA_017961015.1 Bacteroidales bacterium
CGCGCTATGCGAGGCGGCGTTCCTTCCGCAAATCTCAGAATCTCAACGCTATCCCCTGCATCCCGCTGGCTTCACTCCCTGGCTGCGACCTTTCCGTCATGCCCGGCTGTGACCGGGCATCTCCTACCGCTTTGTTCGGCGAATCCAACCCCCACCCGCCGGAAGGGATTGGGGCTTCGGACCGGTACGCCCCTTCGGGGCTATCCCTCCCATAGTCTCTTGTCGTCCCTCCGGAAGCACGCTTCCGTCGGTTCTCCAATCGCCTGTGGGCCCCTCTTCACGAAGCCACGGGCGGCTACGCCGTCCGAAGCCCCAATCCCATTCCGCCTGGCAAGCCAACGCGCTGGATTCCCTCCCCGCGGAGCCGCTATTGTGGAGCGAAATAGTATTCGAGATTCCGTCGCTGCGCTCCGGCATCTCTTCGCTCCCGCGGGGCCGCTTAAACAACGAATGGCATTCGGTCACTTCGTTCCCTCTGTGCCTTTTCGCTGTCCGGAGCTTATGAGAGCAAGCTCTCAACGCTCCAGTCATCAAAAAAGCACCGCAGCTGTGCTGCGATGCCATTCTTGTTTGCGGAGAGACCGAGATTCGAACTCGGGATACCCTTTTGGAGTATACACGCTTTCCAGGCGTGCCTCTTAAGCCACTCGAGCATCTCTCCAGTGACCCGTTTTATTTCGGGACTGCAAAGATAGATATTTTTTTGTGAAAAACGCAAATCTTTCTTTCAAATTATAGATTGTAACCTCCAATTTCCCCTTGACTATGTCATAAACTGCAGTCAATTCGTCTAATCCGTTATAGACAAATCACTATGTTTGGAATTAGAACGGGCAAAATTATTTGCATTTTATGCAGAAAATCACCATATTTGCGGTTCGATGCCGACATTTTTGGCTGTTGAAAAACTTCTGATAGCTTTCAATTTGAAAGTTATCGGCCACTAAAGGTATCGATTTGTTAGAACAAGTTAGTGTATCAAATAATAGTATTATGAAAAAAGCTAAAATTACGCGTGCTTTCCTCGCTCTGTTTGCGGGTTTGTCCATCGTGTCCTGCGCTCAGAAAGAGCAGGTAGAGGATAATTCTGCACAGCGCGACGTAACATTCACAGTGGCGCTCAACCGTGCCGCAAAGAATGACGCAGAAGTGGTAGTCCGCCACAGCGGAAAAGCCTCCGACACCTGGTTCGGTTTCGTAACCGACGACCTTAACACTGCCGATGCCGCCCTTATCAAAGGCCAGCTCGCCAATGTTAACAAGAGCAGCATCCACATTGGCACCAGCCAGACCGTTGCTGTCAAGAACCTGGCGGAGTACACCACTTACAAGTATGTCGCTTTCGCAGTGACTCTTGACAAAGAAGTTTATGGCAAGAGCGCCTCTCTGGTGTTCTCCACCAACCCCGATCTGGATCTTACCTTCCAGGCCGAGGCTTCGGAGATTACCACCACCAGCGCTGCCGTGACCATCAGCCACGAGGGTCTGGCCCAGCTCAACTACGCCGGCTTCCTCACCACCGATCTTACCACTCCCGCCGCCTCCCTGGCCGCCGAGAACTACGCCACCCTGGTGTCCAATGGCAAGATCACCGCTGAGGGCAAGGCCAAACTGTTCAATGGCAAGAGCACCAAGGTTACTCTCGAGAACCTCACCGCCGATACTCAGTATCGCTACATCGCCTACGGTGTATTCGTGAACGAAGAGGATGTTGCCGTTTACTACGGTACTCCTGCCGACGTAACCTTCGCCACCCTGGTAGATTACGCCGCCGTCACCTTCACCGCTACTCCCGGTGTTGTGGGTAAGGCCGCTGCCACCTTCAAGGTGAGCTACAACACCGCCAGCGACATTACCTGGTATGCGTTCAACACCGCCGACCAGAACACCGCCGCCGCCAACCTTATCCGCACCGCCCTGCGCAATGCATCGGCCAGCGATTACAAGACCGGCAAGAACATCGATGTAACCTTCAACAACCTGCAGCCCGTGACCAACTACCGTGTTATCGTCACCGGTGTGAAGGACGGCGAGGCCTTCGGTACTCCTGCCGATGTCAAGTACCAGACCGCCGACGAGGACTACGACGATATCGTATTCAGCGCCAGCTTCGTATCTGCTACCAAGAACAGCGTGACCGTGAAGGTTTCCAACTCCACCGGCCAGGATAAGTTCCAGTGGACCTACGTCGCTTCCGAGGATATGAACGCCAAGGCCTCCGACCTGCTTCCCAAGGCCGATCAGGTACAGTCTTCCGCAATCCAGAGCGGCAATAACAAGGAAATCACCATCTCCGACCTCAAGGCCGGTTCCCAGTACCGTGTGATTGTAGCCGGTTACCGCCAGGACAGCGCCGGAAACAAGTACATCTATGGTACTCCCGCCGATCTTAAGGTGAGCACTACTTCTGCCTTCTCCGTTAACGACAGCTGGGTGCTTACTTACAACGGCAAGAATGTTTACAACGGCAGCTGGAGAGTGTATCTGCATATCGGAAACACTAATGCCAAGCTTGGCCGCAAGATTTTCACCAAGGCTGAATTTGAGGCTGCAAGCATCGTGGACCCTCTCATCAATTCCTATGTGGACGAGGTGAAGGCCGCCGTTGCTGCCGGTGAAGATGTGAATAATTTCATTACCGGAGATAATGAGAGCGAGACTCAGTCCTGGCTCATCAGCGATCCTATTGCAGCCGGCGACTATGTGGTTGTTATCTTCGACGTGGAAGACGACTTCACTCCTAAGGGTGATTACAAGAGCCTTGCTTACACCGTAGAGCCTTCCGAGGCCACCGCCGCCTACAACGCCTGGCTTGGAAAGTGGATCACTTCCGACACCACCGGTGAGGAAATCTGGCAGGTGGCCGAGAAAGTAGCCGGCGAGACCTACAGCGTCACCGGTGTCTGCGGCGAGGCAGCCAACGTTGTACTGACCGCAGTATTCGATCCCAGCAACAGCAGCTTCATCCTCTGCGGACAGCTTACGGATGTCGCCAAGACTCTGAATACCAGCAATGGCGCAGTGCCTGCTCACTTGCAGCTCTTTGCAATGCAGACCCTGACCAGCGGCTTCTATGGTACCAGTTTGCCTATCTTTACCGCCACCCTGAGCGGTGAGACTGCAACTGTTACCCCCGGCACCATAAAGACCAGCTCCGGCAGCACCTTCACGATTGCAGCCGCGCAGTATATGTGGTCTGCCGACGATCCCACTTCCACTAGCATCTGGTATGACAACAGGATTATTTACAATCTGCCCAATACCCTGAAGCGTCCCAGCTCCACCGGCAGTGCAGCTTACAACGCCTGGCTCGGCAACTGGGATATAATCGGCCGCAACGTAGCCGATACCGCCGACTCCACCTTCTTCACCCTGACTGTTGCACAGGATGTGGCCGATGCTTCCTATACCATTTCCGGTTGGGGCGGCATCACCGGTGGTACTCCTCCTACTTCCGAAGGTTCCTTCAATTCGGCAACCGGCGCCCTTGGCATCAAGAGCTGCACCCTGCTTACCGGCCAGACCATCAATGGTATCAATGGCATCTGCGATGTGGGTGTATGCGGCTTCTTCACCTACACCGATGGTAACACCTACTTCGATTCCGATGCCGGTGTTGTCCTTGCCAACTGCTCTAACCCCACCGGCACTGTAAGTGTAGCCCAGGGTGAATGGAGCTCGGGCATCTATTATGTGAGTATGTGTATGATGGCAATGCCTCAGGGCGGCACCAACGGATACCGTCTGTGGTCCAACTATCTTGACATACCGTTCAAGATGGTTAAGAATACTTCCGGCGGTTCTTCCGTGAACCACAAACCCTCGGCTCTCAAGGCAGTGGGCAAGCCCGTCCGTATGGGCAAGCTTTCCGCCAAGGCCTCTCAAAAGGCTGCTCCCGCAGCATCCGTGACTGTTGAATAAGCCACTCCCGTGAGTAATTTAAGTACGCATATGAAAAAACTCAGATTTTTTCTCGCGGCATTTCTGATGGTGCTCATCACGTCGTTTGCCGGTGCCCAGACCCGTTCGGTCAAGGGCACGGTAATCGACGGGAGCGGCGAGCCCGTGGTGGGCGCGGCGGTCACCATAGACGGGAATGCGAAATACTACGCGATAACCGACCTGGACGGTAAGTTCCAGATTAACAATATTCCGGCGAATTCCAAGAATGTGATGGTGAGCAACCTCGGTTACAAGGACGCCAGCGTCCCCGTAGCTCCGGAGGTCACCATAACCCTGCAGGACGACTCCACCGTACTGGATGCCGCCGTCGCAACGGGTATGTACACCGTGGACCGCCGCCTTAACACCGGTTCCACCGTGAAGGTGGATGCGGCCGAGGCCAACATCAGCGGTATGGTGGATATCTCCCGTTCGCTGGAAGGCCGCGCCTCCGGCGTATCGGTGCAGAACGTTTCCGGTACCTTCGGCACGGCTCCCAAGATCCGCGTCCGTGGTGCAACTTCCATCTACGGTTCCTCCAAGCCCCTGTGGGTTGTGGACGGCGTCATCATGGAAGACGTCGTGGACGTGAGCGCCGACGAACTCTCCTCCGGTGATGCCAGCACCCTTATTTCATCGGCCATCGCAGGTCTGAACTCCGACGATATCGAGACCTTCGATATCCTGAAGGACGGATCGGCCACCTCCATCTACGGAGCCCGCGCCATGGCCGGCGTTATAGTTGTCACCACCAAGAAAGGTAAGGCCGGTCAGAGCCACATCACCTACACCGGTGAGTACACCTACCGTCTGAAGCCTTCCTACAGCACCTTCAACATCATGAACTCCCAGGACCAGATGGAAATCTACCAGGAGTTGCAGCAGAAGGGCTATCTTAACTACGCCGCCACCGCCAACAGCATGAACAGCGGTATCTACGGCAAGATGTACCAGCTCATCTCCACCTACGATGCCACCAACGGCCAATTCGGACTGGAGAACACCGAGGCTGCGAAGAATGCCTATCTCCGCGCTGCCGAATACCGCAATACCGACTGGTTTGACCTGCTGTTCAACCACAGCATCCAGCACAACCATTCGGTGAGCGCCTCCGGCGGTAGCGAGAAGGCCAACTACTATGCATCCCTGTCGGTGATGCAGGATCCGGGCTGGACCCTGCAGAGCTCCGTACAGCGTTACACCGCCAACCTGAACACCTCCTACCGTCTTACGGAAAAGATCACCGCCAACCTCATCGGCAATGCATCCTACCGTAAGCAGAGGGCCCCGGGAACCATCAATTCCGAGACCGACGTGGTGTCCGGTGAAGTGAAGCGTGACTTCGATATAAACCCGTACTCCTATGCACTGAACACTTCACGTGCCCTGGATCCCAACGAGTTCTACACCCGTAACTACGCCCGCTTCAACATCAAGCACGAACTGGAGAACAACTACATAGACCTGAACGTTACCGATATCCGCGTACAGGGTGAGCTCAAGTACAAGCCCATCCCTCAGCTGGAAATCTCCGGTCTGGCCGCCTACAAGCATGCAGGTACCTCCCAGGAGCACTACGTAATGGACTATGCCAACCAGGCTCTCGCTTACCGCGAGATGAGCACCCCCACCATCCGTGACAACAACCCGTTCCTGTACACCGATCCCGAGAACCCCTACGCTTTCCCCGTTACGGTTCTCCCTGTGGGCGGTATATATGAGCGCACCGACAACGGTATGAACGGTTGGGACCTGCGTGCCACCGCGAACTTCAACGACACCTTTGCAAACGACCACACCGTGAGCCTGTTCGGCGGTGCCGAGGTGAACAGCCTTGACCGTCACAGCACCTGGTTCCGCGGTTGGGGTATGCAGTACGACTTCGGCGAAATCGCCAGCTACGACTACCACGTGTTCAAGCAGGGTGCCGAGGAAAACACCCAGTACTTCACCCTCACCAACACCCACGTGCGCAGCGCCGCCTTCTTCGCCAACGGTACCTATTCCTACAAGGGCCGTTACGTTGTAAACGGTACTGTCCGTTACGAGGGTACCAACTCCCTGGGTAAGGCCCGCACGGCCCGCTGGCTGCCTACATGGAACGTTTCCGGTGCATGGAACGTGCACGAGGAGAAGTTCATGAAGAACATCGAAAAGATTGTCTCGCACCTGTCCCTGAAGGGTTCCTACTCCCTTACCGGCGACCGCCCCAACGTTACCAACTCCTACGTGGTTATCGAGGCCCGCAATCCCTGGCGTCCTTTCGCCAGCGACAAGGAATCGGCCCTTGCAATCTCGCAGCTTGCCAACATGGCCCTTACCTACGAGAAGAAGCACGAGCTTAACCTGAGCCTGGAGGCCGGTTTCCTGGACAACAGGATAAACCTCGCAGCCGACTGGTACACCCGTGAGAACTACGACCTCATAGGTCCTGTCACCACCCAGGGTATCGGCGGTGAAGTGAACAAGTACGGTAATGTGGCTTCCATGCACTCCGACGGTGTGGAGCTGTCCCTTACCACTACCAATATAAAGACCAAGGACTTCAGCTGGAGCACGAACTTCATCTATTCGCACTCCAATAACAAGGTGACTGCCCTCGAGAACCAGGCCCGTATGATAGACCTTATCTCCGGCACCGGTTTCACCCGCGTGGGTTACCCTGTGAGGAGCCTGTTCTCCCTGCAGTTCGACGGCCTCAACGAGGAAGGTCTTCCTACCTTCATCAACGAGTCCGGCGAAAAGACCGTTTCCGGAATCTACTTCCAGGAGCGTGAGGAAGAAAAGCTCAAGAACCTGGTCTACTCCGGTGCGGTAGATCCCACCGACGTGGGCTCCCTTGGTAATGTATTCAGCTACAAAGGCTTCAAACTGAACGTGTTCATCACCTATTCCTTCGGCAATGTGATCCGTCTGGACGATGTGTTCCGCAGCTCCTACGACGACCTCAACTCCATGCCCAAGGAATTCCGCAACCGCTGGACCGTTCCCGGTGACGAGGCCCGCACCACCATCCCTGTCATCGCCTCGCGCTGGCAGAACCAGTACTATTCCACGACAGGCAACTACCTCAGCTACGCCTACAACGCGTACAACTTCTCTACCGAGCGTATTGCCCGCGGCGACTTTATCAGGCTGAAGGAAGTCTCCCTTGCCTACGACTTCCCGAAGAGCGTGACCGAAAAGCTGCACCTTGGCACCCTGGGACTCAAGATACAGGCCACCAACCTGTTCCTCCTGTATGCCGACAGCAAGCTCAACGGCCAGGATCCGGAATTCTTCAACACCGGCGGTGTTGCGGTTCCTCTCCCGAAGCAGTTCACCCTCACCCTTAAGATTGGACTTTAATGATGGAGGACAGCTGTATGAAAATGAACAGAATATTTAATATACTCACTGTTGCCGTCCTTGCCGTTGCCTTCGCAGGCTGCGACAAGTTCCTGGACACCATGCCCGACAACCGGGCCGAAGTGGACAGCCAGTCCAAGATCCAGGCTCTTCTGACGAGCGCCTATCCGGAGAATACCTACCTGTATTTCCTGGAGTACATGAGTGACAATGTGGACAATATCGGCGACGACAACCCCGGCACCGACCGTTACACCGACCAGATTTACAAGTGGGAGCAGGTTACCGAAACCTCCAATGACGACCCTAAGGGTTTCTGGAGCGGCGCCTACGGTGCAATTGCCCACGCCAACCAGGCCCTGTATGCCATAAGCGAGATTGCCGGCAGCCTGGACGAAGAGGCCGTGGTGGCCGCCGGACTGGAGGCCGAAATGGCCGAAGCCCTGCTGGCCCGCGCCTACAACCACTTCATGCTGGTGAACGTCTTCTGCAAGAACTACAATGCCCAGAAAAGCCGTACGGACATGGGCGTCCCCTACATGGAGGATGTGGAGCGCGAGCTTAATCCCAGGTACGAGCGCGGCAATGTGGCCGATGTTTACGAAAAGATAGAGCGCGACCTCAAGCTTGGCCTCAAGTACGTCTCTGACAAGTACTACAGGGTTCCCAAGTACCACTTCAACACCCGCGCAGCCTATGCCTTCGCCTGCCGTTTCTACCTTTATTATGAGAAATGGGAAAAGGCCATAGAGTATGCCAACAAGTGCCTGGGTTCCCAGCCGTCGCAGGTCCTGCGCGACTGGAAGCGTATGTCCTCGCTGGAGCGTGACTGGGAAGTCCGTTCGAACGACTTCATCCTCTCCTCGCACGATGCCAACCTGCTTCTTGCAACCTCTTACACCGGTTACGGCTACGATATCCTTTACGGAATCCGCAAGTATTCGCACGACTCCTACCTCACCTTCTACGAGCTTAGCTTCGCAAAGAATGTCTGGGGTAACGCCAATGCCGGTTTCCAGGCTGTGAACAGCTGGTTCTACTGCCCCGTGGCATGGTACAACGGTACAAACCTTGACCAGTGCGCCACCTGGAAGCTCCCTTACCTGTTCGAGTACACCGACCCTGTGGCCCGTATCGGTTACGCCCACACCGTGGCTCCCCTGTTCACCATGGACGAAACCCTGCTGAACCGCGCGGAAGCCTATGTGATGACCAACGATTACGACCTGGCCGCGGCCGATATCAATACCTTCATCCGTACCATCATCAAGGAGAACAACTTCAAGAATGATCTTTCGGCCGAAGATATCGTAAACTTCTACAAGGACATCCCTTATGCCACCTGGGACAACTCCACCATCAAGAAGAAGCTGAATCCCGCCTTCGAGCAGGGTATAGGCCAGGATGGCGGTGCCAAGGAGAGCATGCTGCAGTGCGTGCTGGGCATGAAGAGGATAGACGAACTGGATCTGGGCCTGCGCTGGTTTGACGTAAAGCGCTACGGCATCGAGATCTGGCGCCGCACCATGCAGAACGACGAAAAGGCCGGCCAGTATGACGCCGCCCTCAAGCCCCTCCGCCTTGACGATGTCCTTACGGTGGATGACGAGCGTCGTGCAATGCAGCTCCCTCAGGACGTGATTAACGCCGGTCTTCCCGCCAATCCCCGCAAGGGAAGCGGTTCCTCCGGAGCAGTCGCTGTCCCCGAGGGCGGCATAACACGTGACCAGCTTCTCATCAAGTCCGGTCTCTCCACAGACCGCCGCGTAGCCGATCCGAAGTTCGCCTTTGTGGCCGATCCTAAAGTTAACCAGTAATTCCGAGCCGTTATGAAAAAGAGTTTTATACGCACACTTATAATTGCGACCGTCGCAATGCTCGGCGTTTCCTGCGAGCAGGATTCGCTTAGCCCGGTGAGTGTCATCAAGGACTCTACGGTCCAGATGAACGCTTTTGACTTCTGGCTGGAATCCAACTTCCTGCGTCCGTACAACATTGAATTCAAGTACCGCTATGCATTCAATGAGTCGGACTTCGGATACTACACCGTTCCGGCCGACATCGATGCCTCCATCATCTATGCACACCTGGTGAAACACCTTTGCATAGACACCTACGACGAGATTGCCGGCATCGATTTCACCCGCGCCTACTTCCCCAAGATGTTCTTCCTTATCGGAACCTGGGAGTACCGCAACACCGGTTCCATAGTCCTGGGTACTGCCGAAGGCGGCAAGAAGATCATGCTCTCGGGCGTGAACGAGCTGCCCTGGTATCTGGACTACTTCGAGGGCGATGAACTTGTGGAGAATCTGAACACCTACTTTATCAAGACTATCCACCACGAGTTCACCCATATCCTGAACCAGACCAAGGAATACTCCGAGTCCTTCACCCAGGTGACTCCCACCACCTATGTGGGCGACGCCTGCTTCGACACCGACCAGTACTGGAGAGGCCGCGGCTATATCACCGCCTACTCCCAGAACGAGCCTCGTGAAGACTTCGCCGAACTCCTGTCCGAGTACATCACCCACAATGCCGATTGGTGGGCCGAGCAGATTGCCGCCGCCAAGACCGAAACCGCGGAAGTCCGCAAGGACAACCCCAATGCGGTTGCAGGCGACGTGCTTATGCAGTCCAAGATTGACATCGTGCGCACTTACATGCAGGATTCCTGGGGAATCGACATCGACAAGCTTCGTGACATCGTTCTCCGCCGCTTCGACGACGTTGTAAGCGGAAAGGTAGACCTTCACACCGTAGAACTGTAAAGGAAGGAGGATAAGATTATGAAAATGAACAAATTCGCACTTATAGCACTGACAGCCCTGCTGTCTCTGACCTCCTGCCTGAAAGACCAGGCCGACGTGTTCGAACAGCCGGCTTCGCAGCGCATGACTGACTATCTGGCCGATGTAAGGAGCCTGCTCAAGGGTTCCGAGAAAGGCTGGCTGCTGTCCTACTGCCCCGGCAAGAGCGATCCCACCTCCTACTTCGTGCTCAACTTCACGGACCAGAAGGTGACCGCCATCCACCAGAACAAGCCCGAGACATCGGCCACATCCACTTATGCGCTTGTGACCGACGACGGTGCAGTTCTCACTTTCGACACCTACAACACGGTGCTCCACTACTACGCCACCCCCGATTCCAGGCACTATCAGGCCCGCGGCGGTGACTTCGAGTTCGACATCCTGGACGTGACCGACGACCGCATAACCCTTCGTGGCAAGCGTTCCCGCAACTTCTGCTTCCTGGACCGTCTCACCAGTGACGGAGTGGAGTTCCTGAGGGACATCGTGGCCGCCGAGGCCCGCCTCACCATATCGGCCTTCTCCGGTGAAGTTACCGGAGGCCTTGTGGAAGGTTACATGGACCCGGGCAACCACACCCTCACCATCGGCCGTAAGGGTGCCGATGTGGAGGAGCAGATATCGGCCCGTTACATGGTTACCAAGAACGGTATCCTGTTCAACAGGCCCTTCACCCTCCAGGGCGTCACTTTCTCCGAGTTTATCTTTGACCCCGTGGCCGAAACCTTCACCGCTTCGGACATCGTGTTCCAGAAGATGATCCCTGACGGTTGGATCTCCTACGACGATTATGTGGGCAACTACACCCTGAGCTACGGCGGAGGCCGCGGCAGCTACCAGGTATCGCTCGCAGTCGCCGACCAGGGCGCAAGCTTCTACCTCAAGGGTGTCGGTAAGAACTTCGATATCCTCGTGACCTACAGCGGCGGACGCGGCCGTCTCGGAATTGTCAAGCAGATTGTTGGCAAGTGGGGCGCCTATGACGTCATGCTGGCTCCCTGGGATTCCGAGCAGGGTTACTACACCTGGATGGACGATGTGGGTGTGATAGGCCTTGTAGACGACAACAGCGTGGACAACTTCGTTATCCGCTTCGAGGACAACGGTGTCTGGGGCAACTACAACGTGAACGCATGGCTGGTGGTTCCCAGCCAGGGCGGCACCCCGAACAGCGATCTGGATGTGAGCGCCGAATGGCAGTTCACCCATGGCTCCGACCAGTTGCCTGGTCCTATTACAATGACCAAAATACCTGAGTAAGATATGAAAAAGATACTTCAATTTGTTTTGGTAATTACAGCTGCGGCGGCCCTGGCTTCCTGCCAGGCCACCCAGCCCGACGGCTCGCAGTATGCTGCCGATCCCACTCTGTCCCTGGATGTGAGTACCGTTCAGTTCAATGCTGAAGGTGGTTCGGCCCGCGTATTTGTGAAGGAAGGCAAGGACCTTCTGGTTGCAGCCGAGAAGCCCTGGCTCAGCGCCGTGGCCGAAGGCCGTTTCGTAACAGTGACTGCTGAACCCAATGCGAAGCTGGATGCCCGTTACTCAATGGTGACCATCCTCTCCGGCAAGATTGCAGCTACCCTGCAGGTGGTTCAGTTCGGCACCAATTCCGACTTCGTCTGGGATTCTTCATACGATTTCCCTTACGGCGGCGGCAACGTGATCCTTCAGTTCAAACCTGACGGCAGCACCATCAAGATCAATGTCAATGCCGATTGGGCCCACGCCACCCCCGACCTTAAGGAGAACACCCTCACCATAGATGTAGACGCCAACGACACTGTGGAAAGCCGCATCGCCGTGGTGAGCTGGCAGATGGGTGAAGACGTGCGCAGCATCAGCATCAACCAGGCCGGCAACCCCAATGCGGGCGGCGACGACGACGATGATGACGACGACGA
>JAGCYC010000090.1 GCA_017961015.1 Bacteroidales bacterium
GCAGACATAACCCAGGTCGTAGAGGAACTTGTTCCAGAAGCGGCTGTAGATGAGGTGGCCGGTGGCGTGCTCGGTTCCGCCTACGTAAAGGTCCACGTTGCGCCAGTAGGAATTGGCCTCCTTGCTCACAAGGGCTTTGTCGTTGCGGGGATCCATATAGCGCAGGTAGTAGGCGCTGGAACCTGCGAAGCCAGGCATAGTGCTGGTTTCCAGCGGATAGCCGTCGTGGGTCCAGTCCTTGGCCCTGGCAAGGGGCGGCTGGCCGTCCTCGGTGGGCCTGTACTGGTCGATGGCGGGCAGGGTAAGGGGCAGGGCCTCCTCGGGCACGGGCGTGGCAATACCGTCCTTGTAGTAGATGGGGAAAGGTTCGCCCCAGTAACGCTGGCGCGAGAAGATGGCGTCGCGTATGCGGTAGTTTATCTTGCGGTGGCCTATTCCGTGCGCCTCCACGTAGTCTATGGCGGCGGGGATGGCCTGCTTGACGCTGAGTCCGTTCAGGAAACCGCTGTTGGTCATTATGCCTTCCTTGGCGTCGAAGCTCTGCTCGGAGACATCGGCCCCTTCGATGAGGGGGATAATGGGAAGGCCGAACTTCTTGGCGAAGGCGTAGTCGCGGCTGTCGTGGGCCGGTACTGCCATTATGGCGCCGGTACCGTAGCCTGCAAGTACGTATTCCGAGATCCAGACGGGGACCTTCTCGCCGGTGAGAGGATTGCGGGCATAGGCGCCGGAGAAGACTCCGGTGACAGCCTTGGCGGCCATACGCTCGCGCTCGGTCTTTTTCTTGACCTGCTCCAGATAGGCCTCCACGGCGGCTTTCTGCTCCTTGGAAGTGAGTTTTTCCACCCAGTCGCTTTCCGGGGCCAGCACCATAAAGGTGACGCCGAATACGGTATCGGCCCTGGTGGTGAAGATGGTCACATCCCACTCGCGGCCGTCGCACTCGGTCTTGAAGACCATTTCGGCACCCTGGCTGCGGCCTATCCAGTTGCGCTGCATCTCCTTGAGGGATTCGGTCCAGTCCAGGCGGTCCAGGCCCTCCAGCAGGCGGGCGGCGTAGGCACTCACGCGGAGCTGCCACTGGGTCATCTTCTTCTGGAAGACGGGATGGCCTCCGCGCTCGGAGAAGCCGTCCTTTACCTCGTCGTTGGCAAGCACGGTGCCCAGGGCGGGGCACCAGTTCACGGTGCTCTCTCCCTGGTATGCTATGCGGTAGCGCATAAGGATATCGGCCTTCTGCTTGTCGGAGAAGGCGTTCCACTGCTCTGCGCTGAACCCGGGACCTTCGGAACAGGCGGCATCCACGGCCCCGGAACCGCCCTCGCAGAAGGCCTTCACCAGGTCCTCGATGGGACGGGCTTTCTGCAGCTTATTGTCGTACCAGCTGCCGAACATTTTCAGGAAGGCCCACTGGGTCCACTTGTAATAATCAGGATCGGAGGTGCGGAATTCGCGGTCCCAGTCGAAGGAGAAGCCTATGCGGTCCAGCTGCTCGCGGTAACGGGCCACGTTGTCATGGGTGGTCTTTTCGGGATGCTGGCCTGTCTGGATGGCGTACTGCTCGGCGGGGAGGCCGAAGGCGTCGTAGCCCATCGGGTGAAGGACATTGAAGCCCTTCAGACGCTTGTAACGGGCGAAGATATCGCTGGCGATGTATCCCAGCGGGTGCCCGACGTGCAGCCCCGCTCCGCTGGGATAGGGGAACATATCCAGCACGTAGTATTTGGGTTTGGCCGAGTCGGAAAGGGCCCTGTAGGTTTTTTCATCGGCCCAGCGGCGCTGCCATTTCTTTTCGATTTCCTTGAAGTTATAATCCATCGGTCTCTATAATTTTTTTCCGTTTATGCCAAAACTGCCCTTGCGCTCCAGGCGGAACTCTACGGCCACGGTCATCGCCACTCTCACTTTCTTGCCCCTGTGGCGGCCGGGGCGCCATTTGGGCGATGCGCTCACCACCCTCAGGGCTTCCTCGTCAAGGGAAGGATGCACGCCCCTGGAGACTCTCGCATCGGTCACATTGCCGGATTCGTCCACTATGAAATCCACCAGTACGCGGCCCTGGATGCCATTGTCCTGGGCATAGGCCGGATACTTGAGGTAGGGATAGACCCAGCGGCTGAGGAAGGTCCTCGGATCCTGCGAATTGAGGAAGCTTGGCTTGATGTCCACGTCGCTGAAGGCGATCACACCCGGCTGCTGCTGACGGGGAGCGTCGTCCGAGCGGAAGAGCGGCCTGGGACCATTGCCAAGGCTGAGGGCAAGGGCGTAGGCATACTCCCCTATCCGCTCCATACCTTCGTAGTCCAGGAGGTCGGCGGTGTCGCGGGCGGTATCGTGGGTGGGGTATCGGCCCGTGGTGAGCAGCACCGAAGGGATACGGGCGTCGTAGAATACCCTGTGGTCTCCGGGGTAGGGCTCGGCGGTAGTGAGGCTGGCCTGACAGGGCAGAAGTTCGTCCCTCAGGCGGTTCACTATGAGGTTCATATCCTCGTTGGAGGAGGTATATGCCAGCAAGGAGGCGGAGCCGCTGCCCAGCATATCCAGGTTTATCATTGCGTCTATCGCATCCGGCTCCGGGAAACTCCGGTGAAGGAAATACCAGGATCCGGCAAGGGATTCGCGGGATGCGCCGAAGGCCACGAAAACCACGTTGCGCCTGACCAGGCTGCGGTTCAGGCTCAGTTTTCTGGCAAGTTCCAGCATTATGGCCAGGCCGGAGGCGTTGCCGTTGGCGCCGCTGTAGATGCGGCCCTGACGGACTCCGTCCACCGTAAGGCTGTCGGTGCCCAGATTGTCCAGGCGGGCGCCTATCACTATGTAGCGGGCCTCTTTGGAGTAGCCGGGCAGGAAGGCGGCGACATTGCGGCTGCGGAGGGTGTCTGCATTGGAGGCGCTTGAGGCGGGGACTTCGGCGGCTTTAGAGGCTTCGGCTGCGTTAGAGGCTTCGGCTGCGTTAGAGGCATCGGCTGCGTTAGAGGCATCGGCTGCCGGGCGGGCAAGGCCGAATTCCTGGTCCGGGAGAAGGTCCAGGCCCATTGCGATGAACTCATCGGCAATATACTGCGCGGCCATCTTCTCCCCTTCGCTCCCGGCCTTCCGGCCTTCCATCTGGGCCGATGCTATCATCCCCACGTGGGCCTTCAGGCTGCGGACGGCGTCAGAGTCTTCGAGGTCCTGCAATGCGGCGCCGCTCCGGTACTGGGCCCGGAGTCCGCCTGCACACAGCAGGGCTGCAGCCAGAAGAAGAGCCTTCCTAATCATTCAGCAGAATCCAACCGTCAGGAGGGCAGATACCCTTGGCCCTGAGCGCGTGAAGACGCTCCACGGTTTCGGGAAGACTGTCGGAAGGGCAGAGCGTAACTGCAGTAAGCCCGTTGCGGAAGTACACCAGAGTAACCTCGTATCCGGCTTCTTCGCAGGCTTTCTGTTTACGCGTGGCATTGTCGCGGTTGCGGAAGGCGCCCACCACTACGCAGTACTTGCCCTTGGGCTTCTCACCCTGGACACCGCCCAGGCTGGAGGGATCGTGAGCGGCCCCCTTGGACTGCACCAGGGAATCCAGAAGATAGGCTTCCAGGGCGGCCAGCGAATCTTCCATCTGCTGACGGACCTGCTTCATCGAATCCAGGCGGGCCTGGTGAAGCCGTTCCTGTTCCAGGGCACGCTCCTGGCGGATCTGTTCAATATCGGCCGATGTGGGCCTTCCGGCGATGCGCCTTACAAAATCGCAGCTCACTGCCATCATGCAGCACAGCGCAAGGGCTATTATGAGATTCTTTTTCATCCTTAAACCTCCTTATTATGCAAAAATACGCTTTTTTGCGGCCTGCACCAAATATTTTTATTCTTTCATAATCGGCACAAATTAGCTATCTTTGTTCGTGAAAGCCCCCCTTCGCGGTGAAGGGCCCGCTTTCCCTGCTTTTAACAAATGAAGAAGACACTGAAGCTGGAAGCCATCGACCCCGTAGAGATTTTCGGGGTAGGCAACAGGATCCTTACCGAGTTTTGCTCGTATTTCCCTCATCTTAAGGTAGTTGCAAGAGGCAACGAACTTATCCTGGAAGGCCGCGAAAGCGATATTTCCGAGTTCAACATCCGCTTCGCCGAGCTGGTGGAACGGCGCCATCACAAGATGAACCTCACCGTCTACGACGTTGAGGACATCTTCTCCGGCAAGGGCGGCTCGGATACATCGGCCCTCCGCAACGGCGATGCCGTGATAGTCCACGGCACAGACGGAAAGGCCATCCGCGCCCGCAACGCCACCCAGCAGGAACTGGTGAAAGCCTACTTCTCCCACGACCTTATCTTCGCCGTGGGCCCCGCCGGCACGGGTAAGACCTATATGGCCATCGCCTTGGCAGTACGCGCTCTCAAGAACCGCGAAATCAAACGCATAATACTCACCCGGCCGGCAGTGGAAGCCGGCGAGCGCCTGGGCTTCCTTCCCGGTGACCTCAAGGACAAGCTGGATCCGTATCTGCAGCCGCTCTACGATGCCCTCTCGGATATGATTCCCTCCAAGAAACTGGCAGAATTTATGGCCGACGGCACCATCCAGATCGCTCCCCTGGCCTATATGCGCGGCCGCACGCTTGACCGCGCCTGCGTTATCCTGGACGAGGCCCAGAACACAAACCTTGGCCAGCTCAAGATGTTCCTTACGCGTATGGGACCCAACGCCAAATTCATAGTGACCGGCGACGCCACCCAGATAGACCTCCCCCACCCCGGAGACTCCGGCCTCCTGGAAGGTATACGCCTGCTGGACGGCATCAAGGGCATCGCCACCATACGCTTCACCAACAAAGACATAGTCCGCCACCCTCTGGTGGTGAAGATCGTCAACGCCTTCGACAGCAAAGACCGCCAGTAAGCACGGCAAATCCCGCGCGTTGGGTTGCCAGTCCGATTAAAATTGTTTTTTCGGAGCAACTGCACCGAATAATAATTTTCAGCGGCGGGAGGGTTATGGATTCGCCGCCGTAATCCCGCGGCGGGGGACTGGTGGAGCGGAGGGAAAAAATATTCCGAGC
>JAGCYC010000091.1 GCA_017961015.1 Bacteroidales bacterium
CGGAGAGTATAACCTTCCTTCAAAAACGGCCGTACAGGTGCGTGAGCGCACGGAAATCCCCTGTTTCCGCTATCGGCAGACTTCCCACTGGAGCCTGCGTAACGGAAAGGTTGCAACCTCCGACAACGGCGTGAATAAAATACGCCAGGCCGATGCGCTCTACCGTCTCTGGTACCGCCTGGAAGAGCCCCACGACCTCTTTGTGGACAACCTCTGGGTGCATACCTGCGACAAACTCCTCCCCGCCTCCCGCTACGGTGCGGACCATCCCGAATATTACGCCTTCTTCGGCGGCGAAAGGCACCCCGGAAGCGCCAGCCAGTGGTGCTTCTCCAACCCGGAAGTATTTGATATTGTGTGCGAAAGGCTGGACAGCCTGTTCAAGGCCAATCCCAATCAGCACATGATATCCATAAGCCAGAACGACGGCTCCGACACCTACTGCCGCTGCCCGGAATGCGCCGCACTTATCCAGAAGGAGCAGTCCCCCTCCGGCCCCATCCTGCATTTCCTGAACAAAGTGGCCCGCCGCTTCCCCGACAAGCAGATCTCCACCCTGGCCTATCTGTTCTCCGTGGTGCCTCCGCGCTATGAAAAACCGGAGCCCAACGTGTCCATAATGCTCTGCGACATAGACTGCCGCCGCCAGACCTCGCTGCCCGAAAATCCTTCAGGACAGGAGTTTATGGCCTGTCTGGAGGGCTGGAGCGCCATTTGCGACAATATTTTCCTCTGGGACTACGGCATCAACTTCGACAATTACCTTTCCCCCTTCCCCAACCTGCAGACCATAAAGGATAATATGGTAATCTTCCGCGACCACGGGGTAAAGATGCACTTCTCGCAGATAAACAGCACCCTTGGCGGCGATATGTCGGACCTGCGTCCCTACCTGGTTTCCAAGCTGATGTGGAACCCGGGAGCCTCCCTGGACTCGCTGGAAAGGCATTTCTGCGAAGCCTATTACGGCGCCGCCGCCCCTCAGATGCTGCGATACATCCATACCCTGGAAGGCGCCTGCGTAGGTTCTGACGTGGATCTTTTCATCTACGACTCCCCCGTCTCATACAAGAACACGATGCTACGCCCCAGCCTTATGCGCCGCTATAACAGCATCTTCGACCAGGCCGAAGCCGCCGTGGCGGCCGATCCCAAGCGCCTGGAGAGAGTCAGGATGGCACGCCTGCCCCTTCAGTATTCGGCCCTGGAGATAGCCAGGACCGAGCCCGACCGCGATGCGGCGGCCGTAGAGCGCGACCTGAAAGAATTCGAAAAAGCCATCCGACACTTTGGTATAGAGACACTTAACGAAAGGGGAAACTCTCCGCTGGACTATTGCGCAATGTACCGCGACCGTTATCTCAAGGACGCCAAGGACAACCTGGCCTACGGCAAGACCGTGCTCTATCTCACCGGCCCCAAGGCCTCATACGCCCAGCTGGGACGCACCGCCCTTACCGACGGCCTCTACGGCGGCATGGGCTATGTGGAAAACTGGGTTGGCTGGGAAGGCACCGACGCCGACTTCATAGTGGACCTGGAGGCCGAAACCACCGTCAGAAGCGTCTCTGTGGACTTTTTGAGGCAAATCGGCGGCTGGGTACTGGAGCCCCGCGGAGTAAGCTTCAGCGTCTCCTGCGACGGCGAGACCTTCACCCCCTTCGACAGCGTGCAGATCCCCGAGAACCGCGACGGCTCCATCGGCTTCCTGCTTGCCGAAGGCAGGGGAGAAGCACGCGCCCGCTTTGTCCGCGTCCAGGTGGAGGGAGTAAAGATATGCCCCGAGTGGCACTATGGCGTAGGTAATCCCTGCTGGTTCTTTATAGACGAAGTATGCGTAAAATAGGCCTTCTACTGCTTTTGGCGGGCGTTTTAGCCTGCGCGCGCGACCCTCGGCTGAGGGACGCAGAGAAGCTTGTGGAGTCGGCTCCGGACAGCGCCCTGGTGCTTCTGGACGCGGTGGACAGGGACGCCCTTCAGAGCGACAGGCTCAAGGCCGATTACGACTATCTCCGCGCAACAGCCTTCTACAGAAGCTACTATTTCCTGGACGACGATTCGGCGAAGGCCCTTGCATCGGCCTACCATTTTAAGGAAGAGCAGCGTAGGCGCACCGGGAGCCTGCTTCTCCTGCTTTCGGGAGTTCTTGCATCGCTGGTGATGTATTTTGTGGCAAGGAAGGCCCAGATCCAGAAGCAGCTGCTCGAACAGAAGGAAAGTAACGAAAGGCTGATGTCGGCGGCCGAGGATCTCAGGCTCCGTCTCAAGACCCAGGCTTCCCGCAAGGGCGGATCGCTCGATACCCTTGACCGGCTGTGCGAACAGTACTACATTTATGAGGGGACACCCAGCCTTCAACCCCGTCTTGTGAAGGAGGTCCGCTCCATTGTCGAGGGCCTTCGCTCCGACCCCGAAGTTCAGCGCTCGCTGGAGCAGCAATTGGGCTCCGATGTGATGAAAAAACTGCGTTCCGCCTTCCCTTCTTGGAAGGAAGAGGACTATTTGCTCTATCTGTTTACAGCAAGCGGATTTTCTTCCACCACGATTTCGGCGCTGCTCGAAAAAGACAAACCTTACGTCTACAACCGCCTCTATCGCATAAAAGAGCGCATCAAATCGGCCGATTTTGAAGGCCGCGACGAGTTGCTTTTTATGATTCAAAAATAATTTTTCAGCAATATTACGAACGCCCAAATTTTAGTGGTTTTCGACATCTTTTAACCCCGGTGCGAGATTTTTCCAAATTTCCGTCGGGGTAAACATTTAAAAATCAAGCAATTATAAAAATCTCTTTGCGAGTTTATTTCGGGCAAAATCTTTGGCGGGCCCGATTTTCGTCCCTAACTTTGCAACAGAATCAAAAATCGATCGCGCTATGGAAATTAAGAAGTCAGAAAAGGCAAGTCTTGAGAACAAGAAACTGCTCTTTACCGAGATCGGCCTGGTGGTCGCTCTTGGCATTGTGTACGGCGCCTTCAACTACTCCTCCCGCGACGCCAAGACTGCGGTGTTGGAGGACACCACCCAGGTCCTGGTGGAGGAAGAGATGATCGCCATTCAGAACGAACTTCCGCCGCCCCCTCCCGAGGCACCGAACATTCCCGTGCTGTCCGACCAGATCGAAATTATGGACGACGACATCAAACTTGACGACGATCTGTTCATCAACCTGGAAGACGACAACACCGGTGTGGAGATTATGGACTATAAGGAGGCCGAGGTAGAAGAGGAAGAAGTGGAAGAGGAAGCCATTCCTTTCCAGCTCGTAGAAACCAAGCCTTCCTTCAACGGAGGTGACGCAAACGAGTTCTCCAAGTGGGTTAATTCCCGTCTGGTCTATCCAGAGATTGCAAAGGAAAACGGCGTACAGGGCCGTGTGACCCTGATGTTCACCGTGGAGGCCGATGGCCGTGTTACCAACGTGCGCGTTGTGCGCGGTGTTGATGAAGCCCTTAACAAAGAGGCCGTGCGTGTGGTTTCCAGCTCTCCCAAGTGGAAGCCCGGCAAGCAGCGTGACCGCGCTGTGAAGGTAACCTACACCTTCCCGGTGATCTTCCAGCTCCGATAATGGAGTTTTCATATCGCTAAAATAGGTCGCGGGCTTATGGCTTGCGACCTTATTTTTATTATATTTGCAAATCATTCATATATATAGATGGCACAGACATTCTCAGATATCGGCAAGATACAGGCATTGGAGCAGCTGTACCGCCTTTCGGCCTATCACCCGGTCCAGGGGCTCAGTTTCCGCTCCGAGAAGGGTGGAAAGGTGCTTACGGCCTCAAGAATGTACCTCGAGGGGCTGGACTTCAACCTGGTTTACTTCCCTTTGAAACATTTGGGTTACAAAACAGTGGTTGGTGTAACAGGGGAGTTATATGCCGGCCTCGCCCATCCGAAATTACTCAATATTATACTCGGAATTTCGGCCAAATTGGACCTGGATCAGGTGAAAGACCTGTGGCTGGGCATCACTGTAGCCGCGAAAGAGCACGGTTACGAGGCGGTTAACCTGGACCTTCAGCCTTCTGCCAACGGCCTGTATATCAGCGTTGCAGCTACTGGAGAAACCTCCCTTCTCACCGACAAGCGGCGTATGGCGGCCTCCAGCAAGGATCTGATCTGCGTATCCGGTCCCCTCGGCGCGGCCTATCTTGGCTTCCGCTGCCTGGAACGCGGCGCACAGGCCTTCGAGAAAGATGGCACCCAAGCCGATCTGAGCCAGTACCGTATGCTGGTGGGTGATTACCTGCGTCCGGAGCTGGATGCCGGCATCGTTTCCCGCCTGGAAGACATCGAAATATACCCCTCCTACGGCTACTTCGTCACCCACGGCCTCTCCGACGCCCTCAAGCGCCTTTCCCGCGACAGCGGCCTGGGAGTAAAGGTCTATGCCGATAAGATCCCCTTCGAAGGCAACAGTTTCCAGCTTGGAAAGGAGCTGGACATAGATCCCGTATCGGCCGCTATGAACGGCGGCGACGACAACCGCCTCCTCTTCGTGGTGCCCATCCTCCAGCTGGAGAAGTTCCGCAGGGACTTCCAGAGCTTCGACATAATCGGCCATCTGGCGCAGAGCGAAGTCGGCCAGGTCCTGGTTACCCCGGAGGGTGTTGAATTCCCCGTAAAGGCCCAGGGATGGCCTCAGGAGGACGATCAGGAAGAAGAATAATCGAAACAAATTACTAAAACTTATGACCCCTCAGACTGCAGCCGCCATAGACGACATCCAGGTGAGCCTGAATGCCGGCGGAATGAACACTATCAACATTATCCTGGCTTTCGTTATGTTTGGCGTTGCGCTGGGAATCAAGCCCCAGATCTTCGTAGACGTTTTCAAAAAGCCCAAATCTGTGCTTCTGGGTATGTGCTGCCAGCTTGTCCTGCTGCCGGCGGTGACCTGCCTTCTGGCCATCCTCCTGGGCAATTGGATTTCGCCGATGATGGGCCTTGGAATGGTGCTGGTAGCCGCCTGCCCCGGAGGCAACATCTCCAACTTTATGTCCTCCCTGGGCAAGGCCAACATAGAGCTTTCCGTCTCGCTTACGGCCATCAGCACGGCTCTGGCCATAGTAATGACCCCCTTCAACTTCTGGCTCTGGGGCACCATCTATCTGCATTCGGCAAATGTGGCCAGCGAGGTTCCCACCCTTGTAATCCCTCTCTGGGACGTGTTCAAGACCATTTTCATACTTCTGGGCATTCCCCTTGCGGCCGGTATTCTTACCTCCCGCTTCCTGCCCAAGGTGGCCGAGGCCCTCAAGAAGCCCCTCCAGTGGATAAGCATAGTGTTCTTCGTTGCAATGGTGGTGCTTTCCTTCGCCGGCAATATGGACGCCTTCCTGCGCTGCGTCAAGTACATCTTCGTGGTAGTGCTCATCCATAACCTGCTGGCCCTCGGTATCGGTTTCGGGGTAGGATCGGCCTTTAAGCTGCCCTTTGCCGACCGCCGCACCCTCACCATCGAGACCGGAATCCAGAATTCCGGCCTGGGTCTGGTCCTGCTTCTTGGAACCAGCATTTTCGCCAACTTCCCGCCTCACGGCGGTATGCTGGTGATTACAGCGTGGTGGGGCATCTGGCACATAGTGTCGGGGCTTACGGTAGCTACGATATTCAATCGTACCGGTCGTAATGAAGCCCGCTGAGATCTGGGAAAAAGATTCCCTGTACTATTTCTTGCGCTGGTATGTAGATTTATGTACCCGCTTGAGTTACAGGCGTTTCAAGATTGAGGGAAAGCTTCCCTCCGACGGCGCCGTAATCCTTGCCGCCAACCATACCAATACCCTGATGGACGCCCTGGTGATGCTGCCTTTCCGTCATCGCGGCATAGCCTTCGGCGCCCGGGCCGATATCTTCCGCCGCCCCGCTGCCGCCCGCATCCTGCACTGGCTCAAGATAGTTCCGATGGTACGTCTGAGGGACGGGATAAGGGAAGTCGCCCGCAACCGGGACACCCTGGCCGAGGTTGACCATATCCTGGAGCACGGTATGCCCTTCGCCCTTTTCCCGGAAGGCCGTCACCGCCCTATGCATTCGCTCCTGCCCCTGCAGAAGGGGATAAGCCGTATCGCAATGGAGAGCGCCGCCCATCGGCCCACCAGCATAGTTCCTGTGGGCATAGACTATTCGGCCTTTTTCCGTTACAGGAGCACCTGTCATATAAAGCTGGGCTCTCCGATAGATGTAAACGCCTTCCTCCAGGAGCACGCCGCCCAGCCCGAGGCCGAACAGCACCATCTACTGCTGGAAAGGATAGCAGACGGAATCAAAGAAAAGATACTCTGGTTCCCGGCCGATGATTCTTATTGTGAATCGATAAATAAGCTGAATAGGAAAAGGCGCCCCTGGCAGCTGCCGCTAGCCGTCCTGACCTTCCCCCTGTGGCTCTGTGCGGCCGTTTTGAGCCTCCCGCTCTGGGCCCTGGCCGAATGGCTGTGCCGGCGCAAGATAAAGGACGCCGCCTTCCGTAATACAGCGCGTTATATGGTCCGTTTGCTGGCCCTTCCGCTCTGGCTTCTTATCCTTGCCGTCCCGGCCCTTATCCTCCTGCCCCTGTGGGCGGCCGCGCTGCTTATCCTTGCCGCCGCCCTTTCCTACAGCGCCTTTTACGACTGGCTCAATCTCGTCAGGGGTCCCGAACCGCCCATCTTTTGTGAATGATGAAACGTTTCCTTGCATTTGACTGCGGCGCCACTTCCGGCCGCGCCGTCCTGGCCACTTTCGTGGGCGGGAGCTTCGATATGGAAGAGGTTTACCGCTTCCCATCGGCCCTGGTCCGTAAGGGGGAGGGGCTTTTCTGGGACGTATATGCCATCCGCGACCACTTCGTCGCCTGCCTTAAACAACTGGCAGCCAAAGGGATAAGGCCCGATTCAATCGGCATAGACACCTGGGGCGTGGACTTCGGCCACATCGGGGCCGATGGCAGCCTCATCGGCCTGCCCCGTGCATACAGGGACCCTTATACCGCCGGCATTCCGGAGAAGGTTTTCCAAAGGATTCCCCGCTCCGAGCTCTACGCCCGGACAGGCATACAGATAATGGAAATCAACAGCATTTTCCAGCTCTATGCCCAGACCGTTTCCGCCGACCCGGCCCTCAAAAACGCCTCCTCAATACTGTTTATGCCCGATTTGCTTGCCTATCTCCTCACCGGGGAAAAGCATTGCGAATACACCATCGCATCCACTTCGGGTATGATGGACCAGGCCCGGCGTCAGTTTGACAAGGCCCTTTTGGAAGAACTCGGAATACGCAGCGATGTCCTTCTTCCCATCGTTCAGCCGGGGCAGGTCGCAGGCAGCTACGACGGCATCCCTCTTATCGCCGTGGCGGGGCACGACACGGCATCGGCCATAGCGGCGGTTCCGGCAGCGGACGGCAATTTCGCCTACCTTTCCAGCGGCACCTGGAGCCTGATGGGGATAGAGGTGCCCGGCCCCATCGTCAATGAGGAATCGGCCCGGGAGAATTTCACGAACGAAGGCGGCATAGACGGCACCACGCGCTTCCTTAAGAATATCACCGGAATGTGGATCCTGGAGCAGTGCAGGGCCCTTTGGAAGGCCTCAGGCAAGGATTACAGCTATGCCGATATAGTGGATATGGCCCGGAGTGAAGCCTCTTTCCCTGCAAGGATAGACCCCGAGGACCCGCGCTTTGCCCATCCTGAGAATATGCTGGAGGAGATATACGCCCAAATAGGTCCCGCCACCCCGGCGCAGACCGTCTCCTGTATCTTCCATTCCCTTGCCGATTGCTACGCCCGTACGCTTGAGGCTCTCCGCCGCTTCGCCCCCTTCGAAATCAAGCGCCTGCATATAATAGGCGGGGGATCGGCCAACGACCTTCTGAATCAATGGACGGCCGATGCTATCGGCATCCCCGTGGTGGCCGGCCCCACCGAGGCAACCGCTATAGGAAACGTGATGATCCAGGCCCGGGCCGCCGGCCTTGTGGGCGACCGCGCCCAGATGCGCGCACTAATCGCCTCTTCTGTCAATGTAAAAACTTTTATGCCAAATAGATAACTATGAAACGAATAGTAAGTTTCCTGCTGTTTTCTCTGCTTTTTGTATGGGCTTCAGGCGCCCAGGAGTACAAGCCCTATCTTTCGGTTTCCGAGGTTCGGAGCAGCCTCCGCGTACTTCCTCCGCCGCCCCAGGAGGGGAGCATCGAGTTCCTTATGGACAAGATTACCTATTGGGAGTACTACAGGCTTCGCACGGCCGATACCCTTCGTGCCCGCCAGGCTGTCATTGATGCCGATATGAGCGATCCCGGGGCCCTTTACAGCGAAGCTTTCGGCCTTACGATAAGCAAGGAAAACACGCCTGATACTTACCTTCTCCTTCAAAGGTCTATGGAATGCTTCGGCTCGTCCGGCTGCGACGAGGCAAAGCGCTTTTACAACCGCACCAGGCCCTTCGTCTATTTCTCCCGCACCAGCCTTACTCCGGGGGCCGAAATCTGGCTCCGCAGGAACGGTTCCTATCCTTCAGGGCACACGGCCAATTTCTTCGGCCTGGCCTATGTCCTTGCCGATCTTCGCCCCGAGCGCAACGAGCAGCTTATGAGGCGCGCAAACGAGGGCGGTATCTCGAGGCTTATCGTCGGGGTGCACTGGGCAAGCGACGTTGCCGCCGGCAAGATTGTGGCGGCGTCGGTATATGAGTATCTCAAGGACAATCCTGAGTACAGGGCACAATTGGAAAAGGCCCGCAAAGAAGTGCAGGCCTTGCTCAAATAGTATTTTTTTCGGCTTTATTCTTTGACGCGCTCAAGGATTACCTCTACATTGTCACTTGTGAGGGTGACAATTCTGTCTTCCTGAATACTGTTGAGGTATAGGGTTTCATTCCATTCTTCACCTCTGAAAGTAAGGAAAGCTTGTCCGAGCGTAGCTCCCATCTCCCAATTGTATTCTCCCGCATTGGTGGTGCCGTTCATTTTCCAGGAAGAGGACCCATCTTTGTTTATATCTACAATATACCATCGGCCCGGCCAACTGATTTTCCAGGTTCCGGGGAGGATTCTCTCCGGATTGAGATAGCTTGAACGCTGGTCTTTGCTCTCTATAGTGAAAACCAGATGTTTCCCGTCAAGTGTCTTGAGGGTAATTTCGGGCCAGGGCCCTACAGTGTCCTCGTCCAGCGTCAGCGTAGTTCCTTCAATGTGCCAGGTTATGGAATTCGGGTTTTTAAATGCTACTTTGAAAATTAGACCGGAATGGTTTTCAAAGTAAATAAATGAAATTGAAGCAGTATTATTTTCGTAATTATTTCCGATAGTCGTCATTGAATGAACCCAAAAGCCAAATAGGTCCGATTCTTTGAACGAGGGCTGTTGTTCACTGTTCGCAGCCTTTTTGCAGGAGAGCGTTGCGAAGGCGAATATCGCCGCCAGTCCGATGTAGATAAGCTTTTTCATATGGCAGGGAATTGGTTTACTTATACAAAGTTACTGTTTTTACGTAATTATCAAAAGGAAACGCCATTGTATCAGCGAATCCCGAGCATAGCCTCGCAGCCTTCCAGAATATCCTGGAAGCTCTGTTCAAAGTCGCCCGTGTACCAGGGATCTGCCACGTCCCGGCCCACTCCGGTATAGGACATCATCAGATGAATCTTTCCCTCCGGGTCTTCCGGAATAATCCTGCGGATAAGCCTGAGGTTGGATACGTCCATACAGATGATCCGGTCGAAGCGCTCATAATCGGCCGGGACCACTTTCCTGGCCCTCTTTTGCGGGTCGAACCACACGCCGTGCTGCGTAAGGCAGCGTTTTGCCGGCGGATAGATGGGGTTCCCCGTCTCCTCGGCCGATACTGCGGCCGATTCGATATAGTAACTGCCTTCAAGATTCCTGGCAGCCACCAGGGCCTTGAGTATGAACTCGGCCATAGGGCTGCGGCATATATTTCCGTGACAGACAAACAGTACCCGTGTCATAAACCAGTCTTTCTATACGCCACAAAGTTACCAATTTTCACTGAATGCGCTATTGGGCGGCCCTTTTCGTCATACCCGACTGTGACGGTCCCTGAGCTTGTCGAAGGGCCGGTTTCGCCGTCATGCCCGGCTGTGACCTTTTCGTCATGCCCGGCTTGACCGGGCATCTCGGCCTCTGAGGTCCCTGAGCTTGTCGAAGGGCCGCCGAATCCCCGACTCATCCACCCTTTACGTCATGCCCGGCTTGACCGGGCATCTCCTACCGCTTTGTCCGGCGAATCCTCTCCCACCCGCCGCTGAAAATTATTTTTCGGTGCAGTTGCTCCGAAAAACCAATTTTCATCGGCTGACCAAGCACCCGCGCAGGATTCGCCTTGTACTGCCGCAGGTGTCGCCCTTTTTCCCACACCTGCTGCGCTCTTCCTGCATGGCGTGGTGAATTTGCTGCGTTGACGCCAAATCGCCATTATACGGTACTCCCGCTGTCAACGTGGCAATGCCGAAACACACCGTCCGTGCTTTCTCTGCTAATATTTCGCAGACAAAGTGCACTTTTGCCGCATTTGTGAACTTTCTCTGCAATTTTTCAGCAGACAAAGTACACTCTGGGACTTTTAAGTTGATTGGAGTGTCGATTGTCTGCAAATTTTCGACAGACAATCAACGTTTTTGCGGCATTATCGTCTATTGTCTGCTGAAAATGATGTGCGCCCTTTTTGTTGGACGGATTTAACAATAAGATATTTGGTTTTGAGTTCGGTA
>JAGCYC010000092.1 GCA_017961015.1 Bacteroidales bacterium
ACGGGCGATTTCGGCATCACGCTCGCTCTGGTATGCCTCCTGGAGGGCCTTTGCGGCCTGCACCTTTTCGGCGGCGACGGCGATACGGTCGGCCTCGGCGGTCTTCTGACGGCGCAGCGCGTCGGAGTTGGCGATTTCGATCTTGGCATTGTTCTCACCCTTGACGGCATCGGCATCGGCTGCGGCGACGTTCACGCGGGTGTCCTTATCGGCATTTGCCTTACCGGTTTCACCGTAACGGTTCTGCTCGGCAACGCTCTTCTTGGCATCGTTGATAGCCTTGGCGGCGGCTTCCTTACCGAGGGCCTCGATATAGCCGGACTCGTCACGGATATCGGTGACGTTCACGTTGATGAGCTTAAGGCCGATCTTGCGGAGCTCGGCCTCCACGTTTGCCGATACGCTGGCCAGGAACTTATCCCTGTCGGCGTTGATTTCCTCGATGTCCATAGTGGCGATAACCAGACGGAGCTGGCCGAAGAGGATATCGGTGGCAATGCTCTGGATGCTCTCGGGATTCAGGCCCAGAAGGCGCTCGGCGGCATTCGTCATTACCTCAGGCTCGGTGGATACACCCACGGTGAAACGGCAGGGCACATCCACGCGGATGTTCTGCTTGGAAAGTGCATTGGTCAGGTTGCACTCGATGGAGATGGGCTTCAGGTCCAGGTAGGAATAATCCTGGAACACGGGCCAGATGAAGGCGGCACCGCCGTGGATGCACTTGGCCGATGACTTGCGGCCGGTCTTACCGTAGATCACGAGGACCTTGTCGGAGGGGCAGCGGCGATAGCGCTTGAGGATGGCGGTCAGCGTCACGAAAAGGACGGCGACCAGGATGAGGATCAGATAAATGCTGTTCATAACTTATACGGTATAGGATGTTGTTTCTTCTACAAGCAAGGTATTGGCGTTTACGGAGGAGACCACGCGGATGGGGGTTCCGGTCTTCAGGGGCTGTTCCGATTCGGTGACGGCGGCATACTCCCTCACGGCGCCGGCAATGGTAATCTGGACCTTGCCCTCACCGGAGCGCTGGGCGGGTATGGTGAGATAAACGGTTCCCTCGCAGCCCACTGCGTCGGTCTGCACGTGGATGGTTCCGCTCTGCTGCATACTGGACAGCCATCTGAAGAGCCACATCACCAGGGCCACCAGCAATACGCCTACTGCCACGCTCACGAGGATGAGCAGCCAGGTTGCGCCTATGCTTCCCCTCAGCAGGACCGTGCTCCAGCCGAAGCCCAGCAGGAAATTCACGAAATTGCGGAAAGTGTACAGGTTGGAACCGCCTTCGATATTGGAAAGGTCGGCCCCGTCCATCGATGTATCCACATCCACGTCGAAGTCCGTGTCGGCATCGGCACCGAGGAAGGTGAGGATGCTCTGAATCACAAATGTGAGAGTCGCAGCGAGGGTTATTCCCCACATAATTTTCATAAAGAGGCTGAGTCCAGCCCACCAACTTGCGATCATAGCAGATAGATTTTAGTTTGTTTTGTGCAAATATAATAAATATTTATTGAAAAACAATAATTTTTTAAAAAATTTTTTCATTATCTTTGTACCATATTTATATAGGAATGAAAAAGTTTATCCTCTTCGCAGTTTTCTGCCTTTTCCTGGCAGGCTGCACCACTCCCTACTCCAAGGTGGAAGGCGATCCCCTTGACGCCCGCATCTACACACTTGACAACGGTCTCAGGGTCTATCTGAGCGTAAACAAGGACGAACCCCGCATCCAGACTTTCATAGCCGTCCGCGTAGGCGGCAAGGACGATCCGGCCGACAATACCGGTCTTGCCCACTACCTGGAGCATATGATGTTCAAGGGCACGCAGCTCTTCGGAACCCGCGACTACGGGGCCGAAAAGCCTATGCTGGACCAGATAGACTCGCTCTTCGAGATCTACCGCTGCCTGAACGACCCCGCCGAAAGGGCCGCCTGCTACAGCCTGATAGACTCGATCAGCTACGAAGCCTCCAAGCTTGCCATTCCCAACGAGTACGACAAGCTAATGTCCATCATAGGATCCGAGGGCTCCAATGCCTTCACCTCCAACGACGTCACCTGCTATGTGGAGGAAATCCCCTCCAACCGCATAGAAGACTGGGCGAAGATAGAGGCCGACCGCTTTATGAACTGCGTATTCCGCGGTTTCCACACCGAGCTGGAAGCGGTATACGAGGAGAAGAATATGAGCCTCACCAGTGACGATGAAAAGGCCCTGGATGCCATCGACGCTATGCTCTTCCCCAGCCATCCCTATGGCACCCAGACGGTTATCGGCACGCAGGACCATCTCAAGAATCCTTCCCTGAGTGCCATCCGCTTCCAGAAAGACTGCTACTACGTTCCTAACAACGTGGCCATCTGTATGTCCGGAGACCTCAATCCCGAAAAGACCATCCGCATAATCAAGAAGCACTTCTCCGGCTGGAAGCCCAATCCCGGGCTTCCCGTACGCGAAAGCGTTCCGGTGGTATCGGCCCAGGGCAGTCCCGTACGCGACGTCTGGGGCAACGACGCCCAGTTCGCAATGCTGGGCTGGCGTACTCCGGGAGCTTCCGACACGGAATCGGAGATTTCCGAACTTGCCGGCGCCATCCTCTATAACGGCACTGCAGGTCTCATAGACCTTAACCTGGTACAGCGCCAGGCCATCCTGGATGCCGCAGCCTTCCCCTACAACAGGGCCGAAGGCGGCCTCTTCCTCCTGGAAGGTATGGCCAAGGAAGGCCAGTCTCTCTCCGAGGTAGCCTCCCTGCTCAGGCAGCAGGTTGCCAAACTCCGCGAGGGAGACTTCCCCGACGAGCTCCTTGAAGCCGCAAAGGCCAACTGGAAACTCGGATATATGAATTCGCTCACCGGCAACCGTTCCCGCGCCAACTTCTTCCTGGACGCCTTCGTAAACGGACAGGACTGGGAAACGGCCTGCGGAAAAGCCGCCAGGATCGAAGCAGTAAGCAAGGACGACATCGTCGCCTGGGCCGGGAAATACCTGGCCGATGAAAGCTGCGCCACCGTCTACAAACACGAGGGCGAAGATCCCGACATCAAGAAGATAGAGGCGCCCAAGATAACCCCCATCGTCACCAACCGCGAATTCCAGAGCGACTTCCTCGCTTCGGTCGCCGCAAGCAAACCCCGCGAAATCAAACCCGTTTTCGTGAACTGGAACAAGGATATGTCGGTGGGTGAAGCCGGCGAGCTGGAACTCCTGTACAAGAAAAACGAGAAGAACGATATCGCCACCCTGATGTTCCGCTACGACAGGGGCTCCGACAACGATCCCCTGCTCCCCATTGCCGCCGGCTATCTGGAGTACCTCGGCTCGGACCGTATGAGCGCCGACGAGTATGCTTCCCGTATGTACCGCCTTGCCTGCAATGCCGATATCAGGGTTGGCGGGAACACCACCGTCCTGTCCATCAGCGGCCTGGACGAAAACCTCGAGGAGGCCCTTTCCCTGATGGAGTATCAGCTGGACAACGTGGTCCCCGACGAGCTTATCCTCTCCGAGCTCAAGGCCGATATGCTCCGCGCCCGTGCCGATGCGATGAAGAACCAGCGCGCCTGCAGCAGCGCCCTGCAGACCTATCTCACCTACGGACCAGAATATGTCGCAGCAAAGACTCTCAAGAACGTGGAGGTGAAGGCCCTGGAATCGGCCGATATCCTGGATGCCATCCAGTCGCTGCTGGCCTGCAGCCATACGGTGCTCTACTATGGCCCCGCCACGGAGGAGGAAGTGGTGGACAGGCTTGAAAGGGTACACCAGTGCGAAGGTCTCCTTCCGCTCGAAAAGACTCATCCCGAAAAACTTCTCACTCCCAGTCCCCGCGTGCTGGTAGCCCACTACGACGCCCGTCAGTTCAACTACGTCCAGTACTCCGACCGCGGCGAGAAACTGGATCTTTCCCAGGACCCCGAGACCGAACTTTTCAACGAATACTACGGCGGAGGAATGAATGCCATTGTCTTCCAGGAGATGCGTGAATCCCGCGCCCTGGCCTACGGTGCCGGCGCCTGGCTGAGCGGTCCCGCCTTCAAGGACGACAGCTACTCCTTCCGTGCCTACATAGCCTCGCAGAACGACAAGCTCCAGAAAGCCGTCGAAGCCTTTGACGAGATTATCGAAACCCTTCCCCAGGCCCCCGAGAACCTGGAAATCGCCAAGGCGGCCCTGCTCGGGAAGCTCCGCACACAGAGGACCATCGGCCCGGCTGTGCTCCAGAGTTACCTGAATGCGCGCGAACTGGGAATCTCCGAACCCCGTGAGAAGCTGGTCTTCGAAAAACTCTCTTCACTTGATATGGACGACCTTGTCGCAACTCACGAGCGTTGGATCAAGGGACGCAGTTACTGGTATGCCATCCTGGGAGACACCAAGGACCTCGATATGGAATTCCTAAAGACTCTCGGACCGGTGGAACAGCTTCCCCTTGAAGAGGTTTTCGGTTATTGATCGTTTGACTTTTGTAAGGAAATAAATATATTTGTAGACAGAAAATAACGCTAACCTTATACAGATATGAAGAAATTACTGCTTTCGGCTGCCGCGCTCCTGCTTTCCCTGGCAGCCTTTGCACAGAAAAATGAGTATCTCCCGAAGGGTGAGTTTACCATCGATCTGTTCGGCGGCGCCACCACCCTGGCGAATTACAAGACAATCGACGGTTCCAACCCCTATGCCGGTCTGCCCGGAGTTTCCTCCATCGGCACTAATCTCCTGGATCCCGGCCGCCTGGGCGGAGGTCTCGGTTTCAGCTACATCCGTCATTTCAATGACTACTTCGGCCTGGTATTCGGCGTAAACGCAGCGCTCTACCGCGATTATGTCCAGAGCGATATCCTGTACGGCGGTAATATGTACGAGCTGAAGGTTATGAACAATAACCGCGAAGTATATGCGTATGACGCCGAGTACTTCAGGATCAACAGTTTCAAGGAAGAGGCTATGCTCGGAGCCGTACAGATTCCCATTATGGCTCAGGTCAAGCTTCCCCTTGCCGACAGGGTTCACCTCTATCTGAATGTAGGTCCTACCATCGGCTTCAATGTGTACAGCAACTTCAAGCAGACGGCGGCTGCCAGTACTGCACCCAATACTTCAGGCAGGGCTGTCGATGCCGGTATGTACGGCTTTACTTACGGATACTCCGATGGCAGTGCGCCTACTCCCTGGCAGTTCAACCAGTACATTCCCCAGCCCAATACAACCGAGAGTGTCTCAGACGGCGGACAGATACGTGACGTCGTCGCCGACAATATGCGTCGTCCGGCTCAGGCCGGTTTATACGAGCAGGAACAGAGCGGCAAGCTGGAGACTTCCCTCATAAACCTTCAGCTCTCTGCCGAAGTCGGTTTCCGCTTTGCACTTTCACGCGCATTCGCTCTTTATCTGGGCGCATACTTCGATTATGGCCTCATCAACGGCCTCAAGAAAAATAACGGCATCCTGGACAATCCTGCCGCCCGCGAATACTACAGGAATAACAGAGCTCCCGCAGAGAACAGCGGTATTCTGGGTATGGTAGGTGCTGCGGGAACTATTGTTCCTCAGGAACTCGTTAACAACGCCGTTACCTACTCCAGTTTGTTCAACGCACAGGCCGCTCCCGAGATTTCCGTCAACCCCGGATATTACGACCCTACAGCCGCTCCCAATGATGTCCATATTGAGGCCTCCCAGAATCCTTACCTTAAGAACGGAATCCACTCTGCAGGTATCAAGCTGCGCATGGCCTTCGGCAAAGCCGCTCCCAAGGCTCCCGTAGCCCCCCAGATCGTGTATGTGGACCGCGTGGTACGTGATACCGTTGTCCAGAACAACACCGTGGTGGTGCGTGATACCGTTACCAACACCGTGGTTGAAAAGGTTATCGAGCAGGTGATAGTACGCGACACCGTGACCATTATCAAGGAAGTTCCCGTAGAGATCCAGCAGACTATGGCCGAACTGTCCAACACTATGTTCGACTTTGACAAGTCCGTGATCAAGGAAGCCGCCAAGGAACCTCTGAACAAGGTTGTGGTATGGCTGCTCGAGCACCCGAAGGTAAAGGTTGAGATTTCCGGCCACACCGACAACAGGGGTTCGGCCGCCTACAACCAGCGCCTGTCCGAAGCCCGCGCCAAGGCTGTCTACGACTACTTCGTATCGCAGGGCGTGGATAAGTTCCGTCTGGCCTATGCCGGCTATGGAATGGACAAGCCCATAGCCACCAACGACACCGACGAAGGCCGCCAGCAGAACCGCCGCGTGGAACTCAATATCGTTGACTAAGTTGTCTTTGTCCGGGGGATTAGGCCCCCGGTTGTCGAAGACACGAGTGCACTAAAAAAGCATCGCAAAAACTGCCTTGTCCGGAGGCCGAAGGCCGACCCAGGGGGTCCGGGGGATTAGGCCCCCGGTAGTCGAAGACACGAGTGCACTAAAAAGCTTCGCAGAAAATCTGCGAAGCTTTTTAAGTGCACTCTTAGGGACTCGAACCCTAGACCCGCTGATTAAGAGTCAGCTGCTCTACCAGCTGAGCTAAGAGTGCTGGTATATGTCTTTGCGAAGACTCGCTTTGTGACTCGTTCGGGGCTCGAACCCGAGACCCCAACATTAAAAGTGTTGTGCTCTACCAACTGAGCTAACGAGTCTTCCAACCTCGTTTTCTGAACGGGACTGCAAAGGTACGATTATTTTTGGAATCGGCAAATATTTTTTCAAAAAAAATTGAAGCAAGGCAAAACTCTCCGCTCAGGCGCCCAGTTCGCGTATCTGCTGCTCCTCAGAAAGCCGGCACACAAGCACTCTGCCTTCACGGCGGGCGACCACATAGCCGTCCAGGCCTTCCAGGGCCAGCGGCTCGGGAGAAGGGGCGTGCACTATGCAGTTGCGGCAGTTGAGAAGCTTCACCATAGTTCCCACTACGGCATTGCCTTCAGCATCCAGGGGCAGCTGATCGCGGAGGGCGCTCCAGTTGCCAAGGTCCGACCAGCCCAGGTCCTGGGCTATCAGCCTGATGTTATCGGCCTTCTCCATCACCGCGTAATCGATGGAGATCTTCTCGCACTGGGGGAAGATGCGGCGGAGTTCCGCCTGCTCCCTGTCGGTGAACAGGGACGGGGCCAGGGCATCCATCAGGGAGGCTATCTGGGGCGCATAGCTGCGGATTGCCGAAATGATGGTGGAGACATTCCAGACGAATATGCCCGCGTTCCAGAAATAGCGTCCGCTGCTCAGATATTCCTTTGCAAGTTCCAGGGAGGGCTTCTCGTGGAAAGCCTTCACCTCCGTAAGTTCTCCGAGCACGGGTTTATCGGCTACCTGGATATAGCCATAGGCGGTTTCAGGCCTGGTGGGAGCTATCCCTACCGTCACGATGGCACTGCTCTTTGCCGTGCACTGCAGTGCGCTGGAGATGAGGGATGCGAAAGCATCTGTCCTTGCTACTATGGCATCGGCAGGACTCACCACTATATTGGCTTCGGGGTCTTTTTTCGAGATTTTCCAGCTGGCGTAGGCGATGCAGGGGGCGGTGTTACGGCCGATAGGCTCGGCCAGGATCTGGGACGGCGGCACCAGGGGCAGCTGTTCCCTTACTATGGACACGTAACGCTCCGACGTTACCACCCAGATATTCTCCGGCGGGCAGACGGAGGCGAAGCGGTCCACCGTAAGCTGGATGAGCGTACGGCCGCAGCCTGTGAGATCGATGAACTGTTTGGGCAGTTCCGGCGTGGAAACGGGCCAAAGGCGGCTTCCTACCCCTCCTGCCATTATGACGAGGTGCGTATTCATCTTGCAATGGGTTTGACAGACGAAGATACAAATTTTTTCGTACCTTTGTATGTTTATACAAAAAGAGCATGAAAAATTTTGTCCAAGAGCTAAGATGGAGAGGCATGATCCAGGATATTATGCCCGGAACGGAAGAGAAACTTATGGAAGGTCCCCAGGCAGCCTATGTGGGCATTGACCCCACTGCCGATTCCCTCCATATCGGCCACCTGGTAAGTGTAATGATTCTCAAGCACTTTCAGAACTGCGGGCATAAGCCGTACGCCCTCGTCGGCGGCGCTACCGGAATGATCGGCGACCCTTCTATGAAAAGTGCGGAGCGCAATCTCCTGGACGAACAGACCTTGAATCACAATGTTGCCTGCCTGAAGGCACAGCTCTCGCGTTTCCTGGACTTTGAATCCGACGCTCCCAACAAGGCCGAGCTGGTGAACAACTACGACTGGATGAAGGACTACAGTTTCATCAACTTCATCCGTGACATCGGCAAGCACATCACCGTAAACTATATGATGGCAAAGGACAGCGTAAAAAAGCGCCTGTCCCGCGACAGTTCCGAAGGTATGTCCTTTACCGAATTCAGCTACCAGCTGATGCAGGGCTACGATTTTTACTGGCTGTGGAAGCACAAGGGCTGCGTGCTGCAGCTGGGCGGAAGCGACCAGTGGGGCAACATCACCACAGGAAGCGAGCTCATCCGCCGTATGGACGGCGGCGAAGCCTTCGCCCTCACCTGCCCCCTTATCCGCAAGGCCGACGGCACCAAGTTCGGCAAAACCGAAAAGGGTAACATCTGGCTGGATCCCGAGCGCACCTCCCCCTACGAGTTCTACCAGTTCTGGCTGAATGTGGCCGATAATGACGCCGAATCCTACATAAAGATCTTCACCCTGCTTGACCAGAAGACCATTGAAGACCTTATCGCACGCCACCGCGAGAATCCCGGTGCCCGCGAACTGCAGCAGGTACTTGCCCGCGAGGTCACCGTAATGTGCCACGGGCAGGAAGCCTACGACAAGGCGGTATCGGCCTCGAGGATGCTCTTCGGCGGAAATTCCGAGGATTTGAAAAAGCTGGATGAACGCACCTTCCTCGCCGTTTTTGCCGATGTCCCTTCCTTCACCGTATCCCGCAGCGAGCTCCCTTGCCCCGTGCTCGACCTGCTCGCCGTGAAGACCTCCATCCTTCCCTCCAAGGGCGAGGCCAGGAAGATGGTACAGGGCGGCGGAATCTCCATCAACAAGGACAAGGTCACCGACATAAACGCCACGGTAAGCGAGCAGGACATAGTGAACGGACACTATATCCTGGCCCAGAAGGGTAAGAAGAACTACTTTATCATCAACATTGCCTGAGTTATGGAAAAACCCGCAAGCACCCGACAGCTGAAGGTCGCGAGAGAGATCCAGAAGGACCTGGCGGAGATTATCCGCGCCAGGGGTATGGCCGCTTTCGGCGGAGCTATGCTCACAGTCAGCGAGGTCCGTGTGAGCCCGGACCTTTCCATCGCCAAGGTCTTTGTAAGCGTATTCCCCTCTGAGAAACAGGCCGCAGTAATGAAACAGCTGGAAGAAGAGAACCACGCCCTGCGCGGACAGCTTGGCCGCGTAGTTGCAAAACAGTTCCGCATCGTTCCGGAGCTGGACTTCCTGCTGGACACCACCCTTGATTACGCAGCCCATATAGACGAACTTCTGAAAAAGTAAATGTGAACCTGCCGCTCCGCATAGCCTTCCGTTACCTGTTCGCCCGGAAATCCTTCAATGTAATCAATATGATTTCGGGCATAGCAGTGGCCGGTATGGCCCTTGGAACTGCGGCGCTCATCATAATCCTTTCCGTATTCAACGGTTTCAACCGCCTGGTTTCGGACAGCCTCTCAAAGGCCGATCCGGACCTCGTGATACGCCCCTCCAGCGGCAAAGTCTTTGTCCCGGAAGGTCCGGCCTTCGACTGGGCCTACGCTTGCGAGGATGTAAAAAGTATGTCCAGCGTGCTCGAGGAGCAGGTTTTCGTTTCATACGAGGGACGTCAGAGACTTGCAAGGGTTAAGGGACTGGACCTGGTGGCTCAGGAGGAATCGCCGCTCAAGGACAATATCATAGACGGGCAGTGGGCGCTGCACAAAGGCAGCCTGCCGCAGGCCGTGCTTGGTTCTTCACTTGCCTATTCACTCGGTCTGAGCCCACGCTTCGTAGCTTCGTTGGAAATCTACTATCCATCCAGGACCAAGCGTATATCGGCCGCCAACCCTGCGGCATCTCTCCGCTCGGTGTCGATGCGCCCTTCGGGACTTGTATCGGTAAATGCCGATATAGACGCCAGCCTGATCCTGGTGCCCATCGAAAGTATGAGGGAACTGCTGGAGTATCCCGACGAAGTTTCCTCCCTGGAAATCAGGACGGCGCCCGGCTCAGTCAAAAAGGTTCAGAAAGAGCTCCAGAAGCGCCTGGGAGACAGCTTTACCGTCCTTGACCGCTTCCAGCAGGAAGCCTCGCTTTACAAGATGATGCGCTACGAAAAGCTGGCTATATACCTGATACTCGTATTCGTTGTCCTGCTGGTGGCCATCAACATCTACCTCTCGCTCAAGATGCTCATCATCGAAAAGCAGGAGGATATCACCACCTACCGCAGCCTGGGTGCGTCCGAGGGCCTGATACGCCGGATATTCCGCTGCGAAGGGATGCTCGTAGCCCTGCTGGGGCTTGGCATCGGCCTTATCCTTGGAATTGCCCTGGTGCTTGTACAGGACCGCTTCGGCCTGGTGGGTATGCCGGGCAATTTCATCGTGCAGGCCTACCCCGTGGTCCTGAAATTCACCGACATCCTATATACTGCCGCCGGAGTGGGCCTGATAGGGCTTGCGATGGCGTGGATACCGTCCAGAAAGATATGAAACGCATCCTCCCGCTGCTGCTATTGCTGATACCCGCGGCACTTGACCTGCTGAGCGGGAACGGCCTCTCCCTGCCCGGGAAGGAGGTCTTCTGGCAGCTGCGGCTTCCCAGGATGGCGGCAGCCCTGCTATGCGGCGGGGCGATGGGCATCGCCGGTGCCCAGATGCAGGCCCTTTTCCGCAACCCCCTTGCCGATCCTCACCTGATGGGCATCAGCGGCGGTGCGGGCCTCGGTGCCTCGCTAGCAGCCATAGGCCTGGGCGCCGGAGTATCGGCCTCGACAGGTACGGGAGCCCTGGTGGCATCGGCCTTCGCCGGAGCCCTGGTTGGCAGCGCCATCATAGTGGGAGTCTCCCTGAAAGTGCGTTCCACCGCCACCCTGCTGCTTTGCGGAGTTATGCTGGGTTTCGTATGCAGCGCCCTTGGATCCATCGCCCAGTATTCCGCCGGGGAGGAAAGCCTGAAACTGTACTACAGCTGGCTCTCCGGCAGCTTTGCGACTGTCGGGACCAGGGGGCTGGGCATTCTCGCCTTCGCCCTTGCAGCCGGCTTTATAATGGCCCTTGCCGATGCCTCCCGCCTGGACCTGGTGCTCTTCGGCGACGAATTCGCCGCATCGGCCGGAGTCTCAATGAGGGGGATACGGCTAAGGACTATGCTCTCCACTTCCATTATGGCAGGAGCCGTGACAGCCTTCTGCGGTCCGGTGGGCTTCGTAGGACTTGCGGCACCCCATCTTGCAAGGCGCATCGCCGGGACTTCGGTACACCGGCAGGTCTTGCCGTCGTCAATGCTCACAGGCGCAGGCCTGGCACTATTTGCCGATGCCGCCGCCCACATAGGAGCTCATCCCATCCCGGTGGGCTCCACTATGGCCCTCGTGGGCATTCCTCTGGTAATCATTCTTCTATGGAGGCAGAGGCTATGATTCGTGCGAACGGAATAACACTGGCCTACGGCAAAAAGGTCCTTGCCCGTGACATATCCCTGTCACTCGAGCAGGGCTGCTGCACCTTGCTGTGCGGACCCAACGGAAGCGGGAAAAGTACTCTTCTGCGCAGCCTGGCCTCACAAATACCTGATGCCGTGTATATTCCCACAGGCATCCCCAAGGTAAAAGGCTTTACTGTGGCACAGTTTGTGCGGTCCTTCTGCTACAAGGAAAGCGACTGGGCCGGACGACTCCAAGCTAAAACACAGCAAAGGACGGACCGGGCCCTTGAGCTTATGGGGCTCACGGAGCTTTCGCAAAGGGATATTTCCACCCTTAGCGACGGCGAGTTTCAGAAAGCCTGCATCGCAGCGGGTCTTTCCAGGAACGCAAAGCTCCTGCTTCTGGACGAACCCAGCGCCTTCCTGGATGTAGACGGACGGGCGATGGTGCTGCGCACGCTTGAGGAACTTGCAAGGAATACGGGACTGGCCGTGCTTTATTCCTCACACGACGTACACGAGGCCCTTAAATATGTAAAACGGGTTTGCGCCTTTACCCCCGAGGGCTTCACAGAGCCTTCGGAAAAGAGGGAAGAAGTAATAAGGAAAGCATTTCCGGATTATAAACCTTAATATTATATGCCATGAAAAAATTGTTTCTCATCCTTATGCTGCTCGGTCTGACACTGGGTGCCAGCGCGCAGTACGTAGATGCCGATTCGACGCACTTCCTCAAGCGCGCAGGCTGCGGTCTCAAGCTGGATGGTGAAAAACTCAGCAAAGATCAGGCGAACGAACTGCTCTCCAACATCGGTGGAGAGGATTATACCAGCACCTGGAAGGTGGCACGCGACTGGCGCACCGCAGGCATTGCAATGACGGCCGGCGGCGGTGCAATCACTGTGGTAGGATTGGGCGTTACTATGGTTTACGCACTTGCAGGAGTGCTCGGCGCAGCCTTCGGAGGAGCCATCGGAGGTGCCGTAGGAGGACCTGAAGCCGGCAGCGATGCTGCAGAAGGTGTCATAGAGGGCGTAACCCCCTACATCAACGGAGGCCTTGCTACGGCCTTTATCGGAGCGACAACGATGGCCGCTGGCATTCCGCTCATCGTCATCCACTGCAACCGGATGAACCACATAGTCAAGAGCTACAACGAGCTCAACCAGCCCGCAGCCCCTCAGCTCCCCGCTCCCTCCGAGGACGTTTACCTGAGTTTCGGTCCTACGGCACACGGTACCGGAATAGCCCTGAACTTCTAGGGCTCAGGTCTCAGTATAAGAAAACCGGCCTTTCCCGCTTGGGAGAGGCCGGTTTTTCAACCTTTGGCAGAGAGGATTTATTTCTTTCTGCTCTTGTATCTCTGATAGAACATATCCACACGACCGGCGGTATCCACCAGTTTCACCTTGCCCGTGTAGAAAGGATGGGAAGTGTTGGAAATTTCCAGCTTTACCAGCGGGTATTCCACGCCTTCCACCTCGATGGTCTCCTTGGAGGGAGCGCAGCTGCGGGTGATGAAGATGGTCTCATTGGACATATCCTTGAAAGCTACAAGACGGTAGTTTTCGGGATGAATTCCTTTCTTCATTTTACGTAAAAATTAATTGTTAACAATTTCGGAGCGCAAAGATAGGAAGTCTTGGGCACATTTCCAAATCTTTTTCCCTACTTTATGCGATATGGCGCATCGTCGTACAGAAGGTAGCGCTTTGCCTTGCGTATCCACTTCTGCTCTTCCAGCTTAACGTGTTCCTGAACCACGTCAAAGCCTATTTCCTGCTTGAGGTAGGACTCTATCACCGGATCCGAGAGTTTGGTCCAGAAGGCGCTGTCGAACTCGAAGGCCGAATAGTGCTCGGTGAACCAGCGCATAAGCTGTACGGTGTGCAGCAGCGAGTGGTAGGACTCTCCGGGAAGAAGCAGGATCTGGAAGCCGAAGCAGCGCTCCCCTGCGTATCTTCCGGCCGCCGGGGTGAAGGAGCAAGGCCTCAGGAGCGCGCCCTGGGCCTGGGGCAGTTCGGCCGGCCTTAAGGGTTTCACGAAAGGAGCCCCTATATACTCGTATGGCCTTGATGTGCCGATGCCCGGACTTACCGTGGTGTTGTTCCAGAGACCTCCTCCGCTGTAGAGGTAGGGCGTGAAAAAGCCGGGGATATCCGAGGCCGGAGCTATACTCCAGGGCATCAGGAGCCTTGAGGCGTCGTGCACCAGGGCCGATATCACGTGAATGGGGAAACGGGCCCCTATCTCCGAGGCGTAAAGGTTCACCAGTTCCCCGAGGGTAAGACCGTGGCGGTGTGCCACCTTGGGAACGAACATCTCTCCGGCCACAGCCGGGATACTGCCCTCCACTACCCTGCCGGCGGGATTCATATGGTCCACGATGTACAGGGAAGGGGCCTCGTCGCCCAGCAGACGCAGCGCATCCATAAGCTGCATCACGTCCTTGGTATAGTTGAAATAGCGGGAACCCACATCCTGGATTTCCACCACTATCGCATCCAGGCCGACGAGTTTATCGGCCTCGAAAACTATATGGTTGGTGCCGGGTGTAAGCTCTGCGTCGCGCGGCGTGAAAACGGCCTGAAGGTTTCCCCTCTCACGGAAGATGTCCCACATCCATCGTCCTGCCGCCGTATCCCAGCAGTTCTGGGTACAGAGGCAGGCCACCTTGCCGTAGAGCAGGGCCTTGTCCAGCTGGTCCTCCAGCCTTGTTGTCCTGAACGAGAACATCCTGCTACTTGCCGATTATGCCGTTTGCCAGGTCGATTATCTTCTGTCCCAGGGCTTCGGCAGCTTCGGGGGTGGAAGCCTCGCTGTAGATGCGGATGATGGGCTCGGTGTTGGACTTGCGGAGGTGCACCCAGGTGTGGTCGGCCTCGAAGTTGATCTTGACGCCGTCTATGTCGGTGATATTCTCCGAGGCGTAGATTCTCTTCATCTCGGAAAGGATGCTGTCAATCAGGGCGGAATCGCTCAGCTGGATCTTGTACTTGGCTATGAAGTACTGGGGATAAGTCTTTTTCAGTTCGCTCACTTTCAGACCCTTATGGGCGAGATTGCTCAGGAAGAGGGCTACGCCCACCATTGCGTCACGGCCGGCGTGGATGGCAGGATAGATAACGCCTCCGTTGCCTTCGCCGCCGATGAGGGCGCCTTTTTCGTGCATAAGGGTGGTTACGTTGACCTCACCCACTGCCGATGCATAATAGGTTCCGCCGTGGGCTTCGGTGACATCCCTGAGGGCGCGGGAAGAGGAAAGGTTGCTGACCGTTACGATGGGCTTTCCTTCGGCCTGGGCCAGAGAGCAGAGGTAATCGGCCACGCTCACAAGGGTATATTCCTCCACGAAAGGCTCGCCGTTCTCACAGATGAAGGCAAGGCGGTCCACATCGGGATCCACGCTCACGCCCAGATCGGCCTTTTCGCGGACGACGGTCTCGCTCAGCTCCTTCAGATTGGCGGGCAGCGGCTCGGGATTGTGGGCAAATTCACCGGTGGGATTGCAGTTGAGCTCTATGCAGCGAACTCCGAGGCGCTCCAGCAGGCGGGGCATAATTATGCCGCCAACAGAGTTTACGGCGTCCACGACTACGGTAAAGCCGGCCTTTTTGATGGCGGGGACGTCAACTGCGGGAAGGGCCAGGACGGCGTCCAGATGACGGTCGGTGAAATCTTCCTCTTCTATCGTTCCCAGGCAGTCAACCTCGGCAAAGTCGAAATCCTCCGATTCGGCAAGGTCAAGGACGGCCTGTCCCTGGGCGGCAGTGAGGAACTCTCCCTTGTCGTTGAGCAGCTTGAGGGCATTCCACTGGCGGGGGTTGTGGCTGGCGGTGAGGATGATGCCGCCGTCGGCCTTGGCAAAGAGCACTGCCATTTCGGTGGTGGGGGTGGATGCGAAGCCGCATTTTACCACGTCTATTCCGCAACCGACCAGCGTTCCCACTACCAGCTGTTCCACCATATCACCGGAAAGCCGGGCGTCCTTTCCCACCACGACTTTGTAACGTTCTCCGTTGGGAGCGCTCTTGCGGGAGGGAAGTGTAGCCGCATAGGCAGCGGTGAATTTTACGATATCTACAGGTGTAAGACCTTTGGAGGGGGCTCCGCCGATCGTTCCGCGGATTCCGGAAATGGATTTAATCAGTGTCATAGCCTAATTATTTGTTTATGGATACAAAGTTATGGAATTTTTTGGCAAAAATTTGCAGAATAAAAATTTTGTTGTACCTTTGCACTCCCGACGCTGGGTTCGTATAACGGTTAGTACTCGAGATTCTCAATCTCGCAATAGGAGTTCGATTCTCCTACCCAGTACTCTTAAGGCTGCTCCACGGAGCGGCCTCTTTTTTTATTTGCATTTCGCAGGTTTTTTTCGTAAGTTTGTATGCTTATATACGCAACTAATAACTCTAACAACTGAACCATATTTTTTTGAGAGCTATGAAAAAAACCTTGCTCAAAGCTGCGGTCATCATCCTCGCAGCAATTTCTCTCAACAGCTGCCTTGCAGGCAAGTATATGTGCAATTATGCGCTCAAGCCCACTCCGCACGGCGTGGACGACATCGAACGCACCCGCCACAAGGCCGATTCCCTCAAGAGCGGCAGTACCCTCTGGTACGACACCCTCAAGGAACAGGGCCTGCTCAAGGACACCGTGATTACAGGATACAACGACTATAAGGTACACGCCGCATACGTGCCCGCAGCCCGTCCGGCCCAGGCCAAGGGAACCGCGATCGTGGTTCACGGCTACACCGACAACCACTTCGTCTTCCTGTACCTGGTAAGGATGTACCGCGATGAGTTCAACTACAACGTTCTCTTCCCCGACCTGCAGTACCACGGCTACTCCGAAGGCGCCGCCGCCCAGATGGGCTGGCTGGACCGCTTCGACGTAGAGAAATGGTGCGAAGTGGCCCACGGCATCTTCAAGGACGACTTCCAGGTGGTCCACGGCGTTTCGATGGGCGCTGCAACGGTTATGATGATGAGCGGCGACGAACTTCCTGAGTACGTACGCGCCTTTGTCGAAGACTGCGGCTATTCATCGGCCTGGGACCAGTTCGCCACCAACCTCAAGCAGAGCTTCCACCTGCCTCCCTTCCCCATCCTGACCAGCGCCAGCATCGTCTGTAAGAACCGCTATGGCTGGTCCTTCAAGGAGGCCTCCTCTGTGAAGCAGCTTGCAAAGAGCGACCGTCCGATGCTCTTCATCCACGGCGATGCCGATGACTTCGTCCCCTTCTCCCACCTCCAGAAGAACTACGACGCAAAGGTGAAGGGATACAAGGAAATGTGGGTGGCCGAAGGCGCAGTCCACGCAAATTCCTACGCCAAACACCCTGAAGAATACACCCGCAGGGTAGATGCTTTCCTCCAGAAAGTGCATTCTATGATTAAGGACGGGACCTATCCCGAAGGCAAATAAGAGCCTGAGATGAAACAATACATCCTTGCCCTTGACCAGGGCACAAGTTCGTCACGCGCGATAGTATTCGACCACGAGGGCAGCATCTGCTCCGTGGCCCAGATGGAATTCACCCAGTACTTCCCCCAGCCCGGCTGGGTGGAGCACAACCCTATGGAAATCTGGTCGTCGGAGGCTGCAGTCATCGCCGAGGCCATTTCCAAGATAGGCATCAACGGCCTGGACATCGCCGCCATCGGCATAACCAACCAGAGGGAGACCACCATAGTCTGGGATGCCGAAACCGGCGTCCCCGTGTACAACGCCATCGTCTGGCAGGACCGCCGTACATCGGCCTACTGCGATTCCCTCAAGGCTCAGGGCCTGGTAGACAAGATACGCCAGAAGACTGGCCTTATCCTGGACGCCTACTTCTCCGGCACCAAGATCAAATGGATACTGGACAATGTCCCCGGTGCACGCGAGAAGGCCGAGGCCGGGAAACTGCGCTTCGGTACGGTGGACAGCTGGCTGGTATGGCAGCTCACCAGGGGCGAGGTCCACGTAACCGACGTTTCCAACGCCTCCAGGACCCTGCTCTTCAATATCCACAGCCTGAAGTGGGACAAGGAACTTCTGGATCTTTTCGGCATTCCCGAATCGATGATGCCCGAGGTCCGTTCCTCCTCCGAGGTCTACGGCCACACCAAGACCACCATCTTCGCCCACGAGGTGCCCATCGCCGGTATCGCCGGCGACCAGCAGGCCGCCCTCTTCGGCCAGATGTGCACCGAGCCCGGTTCGGTGAAGAACACCTACGGGACCGGCTGCTTCCTGCTGATGAACACCGGAGACAAGCCCATCCTTTCCAAGAACAACCTGCTCACCACTGTGGCCTGGAAGATAGGCGACAGCGTGAACTACGCCCTCGAAGGCTCCATCTTCGTAGGCGGATCGGTAGTGCAGTGGCTCCGCGACGGACTGGGTGTAATCCGCAGTTCTTCCGAAGTTGAAGAGCTTGCTTCCAAAGTGCCCGACAACGGCGGCGTATACTTCGTGCCCGCGCTCACCGGCCTGGGTGCCCCCCACTGGGACCCCTATGCACACGGCCTTATCTGCGGCATAACCCGCGGAACCACAGCCGCCCATATAGCCAGGGCAGCCCTCGAGGGCATCGCCTTCCAGACAATGGATATAGTCAGTTCAATGGAGAAGGATGCCGGAATGCCCCTGTCGGAACTGAAGGTGGACGGCGGAGCCTCCCGCAACAACCTGATGATGCAGTTCCAGGCCGATATCCTGGGCGCCGATGTAATCCGCCCCCAGGTAACCGAAACCACGGCCCTCGGCGCCTGCTATCTCGCGGGTCTCGCGGTGGGATTCTGGGATTCACTGGAACAGGTCAAACGCCAGTGGAAGGCCGAGCGCTGCTTCAGCCCCTCCAAGGCCGACACCAGCGCCGCCAAACAGGGCTGGGCCGATGCAATATCAAGAACCTTAAGCAAATAAGCTATGCTCAATCAGTATATTTTCGAATTCATAGGCACGCTGGTCCTGGTACTTCTGGGTGACGGTGTGTGCGCCGCAACTTCCCTCAAGCGTTCCAAGGCTCAGGGTGGCGGCTGGGTGGTAATCGCCCTTGGCTGGGGCTTCGCCGTGATGACCGGCGTCCTGATCGCCGGTCCCGTCTCGGGAGCCCACCTGAACCCTGCCGTAACGCTCGGCCTTGCCATTGCCGGATCCTTCCCCTGGGCGGGAGTCCTGGGTTACATCGCAGCCCAGATGCTTGGCGGCTTCGTCGGAGCCTGCCTCGTTTGGGTTTTCTATAAGGACCATTATAAGGCAACGGCCGATGCCCCCGACACCATCCTGGGCACCTTCTGCACAATGCCGGCCATCGCCAACCCCTGGCGCAACTTCCTCTGCGAGGTAATCGCCACCTGCCTTCTGGTATTCACCATCCTGGCACTGGGCACCCACGGCAACGCCTTTGCAATAAACAACATCACAGCGAGCACCGGTTCACTCGGGGCCTTCCCCGTAACCTGCGTAATAATGTCCCTGGGTATGTCCCTGGGCGGAACCACCGGCTATGCCCTGAATCCCGCGCGTGACCTGAGTCCCCGCCTGGCCCACGCCGTCCTCCCCATCGAGGGCAAGCGCGACAGCGGCTGGTCCTACAGCTGGGTTCCCGTGGCCGGTCCTATGATCGGCTGTGCGATTGCAGCCGGGCTGTACCTGCTCGTTTTCTGATTTAAGATATGAATCCCAGAGAGTTTGACGTAATTATCATCGGCGGCGGAATAACCGGAGCCGGCACCCAGAGGGACTGCGCCCTGCGAGGTCTCAGGACCCTGCTCATAGACCGCTCCGACATTGCCACCGGAGCCACAGGCCGCAACCACGGCCTGCTGCACTCGGGAGCCCGCTATGCCGTCAACGATCCTGAATCGGCCGAGGAATGCATACGCGAGAACAAGATCCTGCGCCGCATAGCATCCCACTGCATAGACCGTACGGACGGCCTGTTCATCACCTTGCCCGAGGACGACCTGGACTACCAGAAGAACTTCGTGGAAGCCTGTAACAGGGCCGGAATAGCAGCGAGCATCATAGATCCGCAGGAAGCAAAGCGACTCGAGCCTTCCGTAAATCCGGATCTGATAGGAGCCGTAAGAGTGCCCGACTGCAGCGTGGATCCCTTCCGCCTTTGCGCCGCAAATATGCTGGACGCCAAACTCCACGGTGCCCAGGTACGCCTTCATACCGAAGTGGTGGGCCTGGTAAAGGAAGGAGACCGCATAAAGGGCGTACGCACCCGCAGCCGTATGGGCGGGGCCGAACAGACCTTCTATGCCAGCGTGGTTGTAAACGCCGCCGGCATCTGGGGACAGGAAATCGTTCGGATGGCCGGGGCCCAGATAGGGATGTTCCCTGCCAAGGGAGCCCTCCTTATCTTCTCCCACCGTGTGAACAATATGGTGATAAACCGCTGCCGCAAACCCTCCAATGCCGATATCCTGGTCCCTGGAGATACGGTGTGCATAATTGGCACCACATCCTCCAGGATACCTCTGGAAGAATGTGAGAACGTAGCCGTAACCCCCGACGAGGTGAATCTCCTCATCACCGAGGGTTCCAAACTGGCCCCTTCCCTCTCCTCCACCCGTATCCTGAGGGCCTACGCCGGAGTCCGGCCTCTGGTGAGTGCCGATGACGACCCCAGCGGCCGCAACATCACCCGCGGGATAGTATGCCTGGACCACGAGGAGCGCGACGGAATCAAGGGCTTCATCACCATCACCGGAGGAAAACTCACCTCCTACAGGCTTATGGCCGAAATGGCCACCGACCTGGTGTGCCGCAAACTGGGGGTGAAGAAAAACTGCCAGACAGCCATCAGGCCCCTCCCCGGCTCAGGGGAAGGCTCCTATGAGGACGTTGCCAAAAAGATCTGGGAAACGCCCTCGACGGCACAGAAGGCAGCAGTTGCCCGTATGGGTTCCAGGGCCTTCAGGATGCGCAGTTCCGACCGTTTTGACGAGGCTCTTATCTGCAAGTGCGAAGAGGTCTCTGTAGGAGAGATCAACGCCGCCATCGAAAGGATGGATGCATCCACCCTCACCGACCTCCGCCGCCGCACCCGTATCGGAATGGGCCCCTGCCAGGGCGAATTCTGCGCCTGCAGGGCCGCCGGCCTCCTGGCCAAATCGCACGGCTGCATAGACCGCGAACGGGACGACCTGGCCGCCTTCCTCCAGGAACGCTGGAAGGGTAACTTCCCCATCGGCTGGGGCGATACCCTGCGGGAAGCCGAATACACTCAGTGGGTTTATAAACACGTTCTGGGCCTATGAAATTCGATACCGTAATTATAGGCGGCGGCCTTGCCGGACTTGTGGCAGGCATAAGCCTTCAGAAAGAAGGCCGCAATACCGCCATCATAAGCACCGGACAGAACGCCCTGCACTTCTTCTCGGGCAGTTTCGAATCCATCGGCAAACCCTCGGACAGGCTTGTCACCCTCTTTGCCGAAGCAGGGATACCGCTTCACTACAAGGAGGGCGTAAGGCTGATGCCGCTGGGCACCTTCCGTCCGTCGGCCCTGGCCCTGGAGGATATAGACATCTTCCCGGAGCCCCGCTTTGCAGGCAAAGTCCTGGTGGTGAACTTTATGGGCTACCACGACTTCTTCGCCCCCTTCCTGGCCGAAGGTCTTGAGAAGCAGGGAATCGAATGCCGGGTACGGCTGCTGAACCTTCCCGAGCTGGAGGCCCTGCAGCTCAGCCAGAGCGGTATGCGCTCTTCGCAGATGGCCCGTATCCTGGACCCTATCTGGGAAAAGGTGGTTCAGGAAGTGAGGCTTATACTCCGGGATGAGGATTGCGTAGTACTCCCCCAGGTATTCGGAATGTACGACCCCTCCGTCCCCGGCCTCATCAGGGAAGAACTGCCGGTAAGGGTGGCTTTTGCCGGTACCCTTCCCCCCTCCGTTCCCGGAATGAGGACACAGCAGCTGCTCGGCCGCCGCTTCGAAAAGCTTGGCGGCAGGCTCCTTAAAGGCGACAATGTCCTGAACGCCAGGATAGATGGCAACAGGGTCCTGTCCGTAGGCACCAAGAACCTCGACCGTCACCAGATACAGGCCCGCAACTTTATCCTTGCCAGCGGCGGTTATTTCTCAAAAGGCCTCAAATCCAATCCCTTCGGCATATACGAGCCGGTGCTGGGACTGGACGTGGAGTTTGACAGCGACCGCAACGCCTGGTACGATGCCAGCTTTGCGGCCGACCAGCCCTATATGAGCTATGGAGTACGTACCGATGCGCAGCTTCACGCAATCAGGCAGGGCGTCACCCTTGAAAACTTTTACGCCATAGGCTCCGTACTTGGCGCGACTCATCCCGAACTGGGCTTCGGCGGCGGCCTCGCCATCCGAAGCGCCTTCACCGCAGTGGACAGCATCCTTCAATCTGCCTCCGAACTATGAAACCACAGGAATTCACACACAGCAAATACAACTTCGAGGAGTGCATGAAATGCACCGTGTGTACGGCGTATTGTCCTGTCCTTCAGGTTAATCCGCTATTCCCTGGCCCCAAGCAGTGCGGTCCGGACGAAGAGCGTCTGCGCCTGAAGGATCCCTACTTCTTCAACGCCGCGCTCAAATACTGTATGAACTGCAAGCGCTGCGAGGTTGCCTGCCCCTCTGAAGTCAATGTGGCCGACCTTATCCAGGCCGCCCGCATACGCTATGACCACAGCGCCCCCAAACTGAGGGACCAGATACTGGCCTCGACCGATTTTATGGGCAGCCTGGCCAGGCCTTTCGCCCCCATCGTGAACAGCGTTACCGCCCTGCCGATAACCGCCAAGGTCCTGGATGCCACCCTTGGGGTGGACAAGCACCGCAAATTCCCGAAATACAGCGCCTTCAGTTTCGAACGCTGGCTTTCACGCCACGAAAAGCAGCAGGCCTCCTTCCCCGCACAGATAGCCTACTACCACGGCTGCTACGTCAATTACAACGAGCCGCAGCTTGGCAAGGACTTCGTGAAGGTTATGAACGCCCTCGGAACAGGAGTTCAGCTGCTGGACAAGGAAAAGTGCTGCGGCATCGCGATGATCACGAACGGAATGTCGGCAAAGGCAGGCCGCAACGCCAGGCACAACACCGCGATTATCCGCAAGGCTGTTGAAAAAGGCCTTCAGGTAGTGGGAACTTCCTCCACCTGCATCCTAACCCTCAGGAACGAGTATCCCGAGCTCCTCGGTGTGGACAACAGCGACGTCAGGGAAGACATCCTGCTGGCCTCGCGCTACATCTACGAAAAGCTGGAAAACGGCGCCAAACTGCGCTTCAAGCCCGATTTCAAGCTCAAGGTGGCGTACCACGTCCCCTGCCATATGGAAAAACTGGGCTGGGGCATCTTCACCGAGCAGCTCCTGAGGAGCATACCCGGCGTTGAGCTTACCGTACTGGATTCGGCCTGCTGCGGAATTGCCGGCACCTACGGTTTCAAGAAGGAGAACTACGAATCGTCACAGGCTATCGGCCAGAGGCTTTTCGATATGATCGCCGAGGCCGATCCCGAGGTGGTGGCCTGCGACTGCGAAACCTGCAAATGGCAGATAGAGATGTCCACTCCTTATAAAGTAATGAATCCGATTTCCATCCTGGCCCAGGCCCTGGAAGACTGATAAAACTTTAGCTATGATTAGAAGGTTCATCATCCTGGCAGCCGCTATGGCTACCGTCTGTGCCTGCCAGAGCGGTCCCAAAGTGGATCTGCAGGCACACAGGGGAGGTGCCGGCCTTATGCCGGAGAATACTGTCCCCGCAATGAAGAACGCCATAGACCTTGGCGTAAACACCCTTGAGTTCGATCTCCAGCTGTCCGGCGACGGCAAGGTGGTGGTGTCCCACGACAATTACTTCCATCCCCGCTACGCCACCCGCCCCGACGGTACGCTCATCCTCAAGGACGAGCCTAAGGAGTTCCTTTATACGATGCCGTATGACAGCATTGCCAAATATGACGTCGGGCTGCGGCCGGTGGACCGCTGGCCTTCTCAGGTCAAGGTCGCTGCCGTAAAGCCCCTGGCCTCGGACCTTATAGACTTTACCGAGTCCTATATGGCCGAAACCGGACACAAGGGTATGCGTTACAACATAGAGATAAAGTCCTGGCCTTCCGAGCGTGAGGGAATAGACTACCCCGAATACCGGGAGTTCTGCGATGCCTGTATGGAAGTGCTTCTGTCCAAGAATCTTGGCGACAGGCTCACCGTTCAGAGCTTTGACGCCCGCTCCCTGGAGTACATCCACGCAAAGTGGCCGGAGGTAGACCTCTCCTTCCTGACCGAGGCCGACCTGACCGATGTAGAGCAGATTATGTCCCTGCTCTCCTTCACCCCCGGATGGTGGAGCCCCGAATTCACTGTGGTTACTCCGGAAAATGTAGCCTGGTGCCACGAAAGAGGCATCAAGGTGGTTCCCTGGACTGTAGACGAGCCCGAGGATATCCTCCGCATCAGGGACTGCGGCGTGGATGCCATCATTTCCAATTACCCCGACCGTCTGATTGAAGTCTGCCGATAGCTATGATAGGATTCCTTAAACAGCCGGCGTACAAGCCGGCACAGACCGGCCCCGAAGCCGACAGCCGCTACAAGCGTATGCGCCTTCAGGTTTTCCTGGGAGCATTCATAGGCTACGCAGGTTTCTACCTGGTAAGAAAGAATCTTTCAATGGCCATCCCGGCTATGGCATCCCTTGGCTTCGTCAAGAGCGAACTGGGCTTTGTCCTGGGTCTTAACGCCGCCGCCTATGCCCTGTCAAAATTCCTGATGGGAAGCGTTTCAGACCGTTCCAACGCCAGGGTATTCCTGCCTCTTGGACTTATCCTGTCGGCCCTCGCGATGTGCTTTATGATAGTTCCCATCCAGTTCATAGGTGCCGAACATAAGGCTCTGGCTATACTTGTGATGGGCGTGCTCAACTTCCTGGTAGGCTGGTTCAACGGTATGGGCTGGCCTCCCTGCGGAAGGGTGATGACCCACTGGTTCTCTGTGAGCGAACGCGGAACTATGATGAGCATATGGAACTGCGCCCATAATGTGGGCGGCGCCCTGGTAGGCCCTATGGCCACCTACGGAGCTATGTGGTTCGGCAGTTGGTTCTACGGTGCCAATTCCCAGCTGTACTTCCTCATCGGCACCTTTGCCTTCCCTGCCGCCGTTGCCCTTCTGGTAGCGGTCCTGGCCTTCGTGCTCCTCAGGGACACACCTCAGTCCTGCGGCCTGCCTTCGGTGGAAGCCTGGCGGAACGACTATCCCAAGAACTACTCCGAGAAGCACGAACAGACCCTCACGGCCCGCGAAATCTTCTTCAAATACGTCCTGAACAACCGCTTCCTCTGGTTCATAGCCCTTGCGAACGCCTTTGTATATATGGTACGTTACGGCTGCCTGGACTGGGCGCCCTCTATCCTCACCGAAAGGGGCATAGACCTCAAGAGCGCCGGCTGGGCCTACTTTGCCTATGAGTTCGCAGCCATCCCGGGAACCCTTCTCTGCGGCTGGCTCTCCGACAAGCTCTTCCACGGCAAGAGGGCCCTCCCTACTATGATTTTTATGGCGCTGGTACTGGTGTTCGTGCTGCTGTACTGGGCTTTCATCGACAATCTCACCGTAGTGATTATCAGCCTTATCGGCATTGGTTTCTTCATCTACGGTCCGGTTATGCTCATCGGCGTTCAGGCCCTAGACCTTGCACCCAAGAATGCCGCAGGAACTGCCGCCGGCCTCACCGGATTCTTCGGCTACTTCCTGGGAACTTTCATCCTTGCCAACAGCGTGATTGGCTGGGTTGCGCAGAACTGGGGCTGGAGCTGGACCTTCCTCCTGCTTATAGCCGCCTGCCTCCTGGCAATCCTCTTTATGGGTCTCACCTACAAGGAAGAGAACAAGTAAACTTAAAGGCTGTAAAAAAGAAGTTTCAGGAGGCAAAAGAATTGCCGATGCCTCCTGAAACTTCTTTTACAGCCTCGCCCCAAGGCACGCTCAGCTCTGCCGGAGCCTTGAGCGCTTTACAAGGATTGCACCTATAACCGGCACGGAAGAGAGCATGTAAACCAACGCCATAAGCTTCATTCCTCCGCCAAGGCCAATCGCGGGCTTCAGTAAACCCAGCATATATGGCGACATGGAAGCGATTATGAGGGAGAACATCAGGATGAAGGAGGTGGCCATGGCCCGGTACCTGCCATCTATCTCGTCGTATATGGATGCGAAGATATTTGAGTCGTAGAACCCCTTGAAGAATCCGTACCCCACCATGGCCACGCAAACCGCCACTTCGGTTGTGGCCGCGCCCACCATATAAAAGAACGGTGCACCAAGCAAAAAGCCTGCTGTCTGAACCCACAGGCGGGCCCTGTCATTCCTCAAAACATATCTGTCGGCTATGCGTGCTCCTATCAGGACACCTGCCACCGAAGCCAGCTGCGGATAGAAGGATGAATCGAAAGCCGCACGCGTCGCAGTCATTCCCAAGCCCTCACGGAGTGCTGCAGGCATCCAGATCAGGAAAGCCTGACCGGCGAATTGGAAGCCTGCACCGGCAAGGGCCAGCAGAAGGGCCACCTTGGAAGTAAAGAAGGCCTTTAGCCCGTCTTTCATGAGCCCCAGGACAGGTTGCCTGTCGGCCCCGGAGGGCTGAATGTCCGGTTTTATACGCCATAGCAGGATAAGGGCCAATACAATGCCGAAACCTCCGAACAGATAGAAGGCATGCCGCCATCCCCAAAGGCCCGCAATAGTGGTTGCCATGACGCCGCTCGCAATGAAACCGACATAAAGCGCCGACTGGTGCACCGAGAGAGCCGTCGCCCGGGTTGACTCCGGGTGATTTTCGCTTATCAGCTTATTGGCCGACGGTGTATAGAAAGCCTCTCCTCCGCCTGTGGCAACGCTCCTTAGTATGATAAGGGCCGGCAAACCGGCAGAGAGTCCTGTGAGCATGGTAGCCGTACTCCATAGCAGAAGGGCTCCTACCAGAATCCATTTTTTGCTTATCCGGTCCCCGAGAAGGCCTGCTACCGGCAGCAGCAGGCCGTTTACGAGGATAAGCATTGTTCCCACCAGACCCATCTGCGAGAACGACAGGCCCAAATCGGCCTGGATATCCAGGAGCAAAACATTGAATATCTGCCTGTCGGCCTGGTTGAAGAAGAAGGCTATAAAGAGCCAGAAAACCAGCTCCCACTTGTACGGGAATAGTTTTTTCATTCAGGTATGTCAATATTATAAATGACCAGCATCATTTTTCCTGCCGTCGCACTGCGTGCGCCCCCTCCCACTTCGTGGGCCCCTCCCTCTTACAAGGCCGAGGGTGGCCATGGGCGACAAAAATGATGCAGGTCATTTATTGAATTACTAAAAGTAAACAGGTTGGCCTGTACGTACACTTTCGTAGCAGGCATTGACCGCTTCGATAGTGCGGCGGTGCCAGCCAAGGTTAATCTTGGGAGTATGATGGTTGCGAAGGCAGTCCACGAACTCGTCTATAAGGCCTATCCATTCGTCAAAGTAGGTGTACTGGACGGTGTAACGGTCGTTGGGAGCGCCATTATGATAGACGTTGGGGCCGAAAGAATCGACCAGCATCACACCCTTGTCGCCGGAGATATTGAAGTTTACCTCCATGCGCTTCGGGAAGATTTCCCAGCCGGGAGCAGGGACCTTCAGACGCTCTTCCAGGCGGCTCCAGGAGGGATCCAGCAGGAAACTTACGCCATTTTTCATCTTGCCGTTCACCAGGATAACATCCTCTTCCTCTATATCCGGACGGATATTGGGGCCCACCTCGGCATAGATGTACTCGTAGTCACTTCCCGTGAGCCAGCGTATCATATCGAAGATGTGCGGATGGTCGCACAGGGCGCCGCCACGGAAGCGGGGGTCGCCTTCGCGCAGAGGTTCCCTTTTCCCCCAGCTCAGCTCGGGCACACCCTGCCAGGGGAAGGCCCACACCGGAGAGAGGGTGATATTGGTGGCATTGAAGGACGCAACATTTCCGAGCGCCTTTTTGGCGAAGAGTTCCTTCATCCGGTAAACCACCGGGTTATAGTGCATCTCCAGCTCAATCTGGAACACGATTCCAGCCTGGTCCACAACCCGGATCATCTCGTCGTACTCGGCCATATCGAAGGTCGGAATCTTCATGGAAAGGACATGTATGCCACGGCGGGCACAGTTTTTCACCTGCTCCAGATGGCGGCTGTTGGCCGATGCAATGACTACGGCCTCTATCTCGGGATGAGCGTCAAACATCTCATCGTCGGACATGTAGCAGGGAATTTCATTGTAACCATAATGGTAGAAGACATCCCGGACTTCGGGAGTTTCTGCCGATACGGCCACCCAGTCAAGGGCAGGGTTGTCATGGAGTGTCTGGAAGTATTTTCTGGTATGTCCGTGCGTAAGGGACAGAATAGCTATCTTGACTGGTTTCATAGTACTATCTTCTTATGGTTTTTGTTGGACTCGAGTGCCGCGGCTACGGCTTCCTTAAGGTGTTTGTCCTGGGCGGCGTGGAAATCGATGCCGGAAGTGGCCTTGAGCAGGGCAAAGGTGGCGCGCACCCGCTCTATCTGTTTTTCGTCCAGGCCATAAAGTTCGCTGTCGGTATCCTTATATGTCTCGGGGCCGTCTTTGGTCATAAGATAAATTGACTGCTGGGGCAGCTGGGTATCCACCACTATATCGCTGCCCACCCCCCTGCGGGCTATGATTTCATGGCGATCGACCTCTTTCTGGTCTTCGGGAAGAAGATTTCCCACCTCCACACTCCCCACTATGCCATTGTCAAGCTTTATTATCACACTTCCGCTCCGGCCGCCGGTAAAGGCGGCATGCAGCGCTACTATTTTGTGTCCGGTGATAAACTCGGCCAGATCAAATTCCCTGTATAACAGATTTTCCAGCGAAGTGGATTCCTGGGTGAGGTGGCAAAAGCGCAGCAGGCAGGGATGCTCCAGGGTATTGGATGATACCATTTTTTCAAGCTCGACATACTTGCGGTTGCAGCGCCAGGGCTGTATGGGCTTGGTGGTATCCAGGTCTTTATCCGTAAAAGGTACGTCGTATTTTTTCAGAAGGCCGGCGAGGGCTTCTTTTTCTTGTATCATAACTACAGGCATTTAACTCGGTTGAAATACTTCTTAAGGTAGGCGGCGTTTATGGCATCTCCGCCGGGCTCGTTGGCGCTGGACCATACGGGAGGGGTGATACCCTGGGCCACGCACTTGTTAATAGTGTCTATCTCGAGCCAGTGGGCAATGTAGAAATCTACGATATTGGATACCGGGCCGAAAGAACGGTCAAGTCCCGGGATGCGGATAAGAGCGTCTCCTACCGGGTTGTAATCGTCGATGCAGACATCGGCCAGGTCGAAGAGATTCTTCTTGTTGGAGTGACGGATAAAATGGTCCTGGGGCATTTCCTGCTGCCAGTGGGAAGAACTTATGGCAATAAGCTTGGCTCCCGCACGCTTTGCTTCCATGGCTGCATCTATCGTGGCGGGATTTATGCCGATGTTATGGAAAATGATGAACACTTCGCCAGGCTGTACCTTGTAGTATTTTACGATGGATGCGCCGTAATTCTCCGTGCGCTCGAGTTCCAGATACTTGAGGGCCTGGTTAAAAACGGAGAGGCTGGTCTCCATTATCGGGTTGATGTTGGCAAGGCCGCCTGCACGGAAGAACATTTCTCCCATTACCAGGGTGGTGTGACCACCGCCGCCATATACATGGATAAGCTCATCTTTCTTGATGGCTTCTACCATAAGGTCAGTGGCCTTGGAAACATTTTCTGCCTGTTCATTGCGAACTTTTTCCATCAAGGCTTCCGCCTTTTCGAGGAATCCTAAATCTGAATGTGCCATAATTATTTGATTTTGTATTTCGGGTCCAAAACTTCTCCATATGCTTCGCCCAGCTTATCCCAAAGCTCAAGCGCATGCGGGGCGGCAAGTACAGTACCGTGGCCGCCGCGGTAGGTCCACGCAAAGAGGCTCTCTACCCCCATGTCGTCGTACAGGTGACAGACTTCCTTGATACGGTCCAGGTTTTCGGGCTCGTTGAAATATCCCATGAGCCAGCGCTGATTGCCCTTGCCGTATTTGTTGGCAATATCGACAGTCCTCTTTGTAATGTTCACAAAGAAACCCTGCGGCAGGGAGTAGTTGATGATTGTGGTGGAAAATACGTCTATCTCCGGAGCCTTGCCCACCTTGTCCCAGTTATCGTAACCACGTCTTTCTGTCACATAATAAGTATTCTGGGTGGCATGGACGCAGCATATCATCTTGGCATCGGGACGGATGGCCTTGAAGCGTGCCGCACTCTCACGCACAATAGCAAGAGCCTCGTTTTCACGGAATTGCACCACCTCGGGAGTGAGCATCTTTGGCATGGGATAGCCGAACTGCTGCTCAAACTTACGCTGGCATACAGGACAGCGGCAGGACCAGTCGTCGGCCACGCCTCCGGTAATGGAAGCTATGCCCTTGGGAAGCTGATAATGGGGCTCGTCGTAGAAGAAGCCGTCGCAGGGGACGTATTCGGCCAGTTTCTCTACAATCCGGTAGAAATAGTCGCGGAAGGCCGGCGTATTGAAGCAGGCTGCGGCAAGAGGTTCTCCGGTGAGTGCGCTCATCTGGCGGTTGCCGGGATTGTTGGTGAGGAAGAGACTGGTAGGCTCGCCTCCAAACCATTTGCCTATACCCCAGGTATCCAGATATACCTTGAGGCCCATTCCCTTGGCCACTTTGGCTATCTCGATGATGTTCGGGAACCAGAAATCAATGTCAAACTCGGTGAGGGCAAGGATTACTGCATTGCAGTTATGCGCAATCATTTCCTCAAAATCCTTTTTTGCGTGCTCGGGGTAACTAAGCCCGTAATAGCTTACGCCGGTTTCTTTTACTGCCATAGTGTTTAGTGATGTAAAATATGATTATAGTACTAACTACCGCTTCCTTTTCATCGCTCCGACAAGGTCGTTCCAGGAAAAAGCAGCCACAAAGCTCTTCTTATCGAACAGATTGTTACATGGCACTATCACTTTCCCGTTCCAGAAGGCCATGTCTTCCATCTCGTAAGGGAATGCGTCGGTGATGTCGATACCAGCGTATCGGCTCCCGTCAAGCGAAGCGAAAAACAATTCTGCAGGATACTTCTTCCCTGAACCTATTGGCAGGAAAAAGATTCCGTCATGGATCATTGCCCCCTGCAGAGTATTGTCCTGGGGACCGCGAATGCCCGGAGGCAGGAGCTCGTCAAAATGAAAGCGCCTAATCCTGTCGGCCTCCGAGAGAGTGACATCGGTCACGGAAGCATCAAACTCCGGGAAAGGAAATTCATCGATTGCCACGCGATTGCCCGGTTTATGGTTTCCTTCCGTATTACCGTAACAGTAGAGCTTTTCCGGATGCGACTCGTCGGCAATCCACAAGCGGGAATTATACTGGGACGGCTCATAATGAATACGTTGCACTGTGCGGGCCGCTACGGGTTTTCCCGTAGCATCCGTAAGTATCCGCTCTATATATAGCAGGCGCTCCCCTTTGGCCTGGGACACATACAGAAGAGGGAATGCATCCCCCTCCATATAATAGTAAGGGCCGAAGAATGCCACATTGGCGTGATTGTCTTCCCCTGCCGATCCGAGAGAGAACAGCGAGTATAAGGTTCCCTTGTCAAGATTATATACAGCGCACTCGCCTTTGTCGAACATGCTGAAAAGATAATCCTTCCAAACGGCGCATCCCTGGACATTGTAGGACGGAGCATCCATCAGCACCTCCGGCTCGGGCCGGCCGTCCCCAAGTTGAAGCCTTGCTTTGTCTGCTTTTCCCTTGAGAAAGGTGCGAAGCGACTTCCACGGATAAAAAACGCCGCGAGTCCTTTTGACGGGAAGCACCAGGTCCTCGTCATTCATAAGAATCCTGACAAGAATCTTTCCCTTGGCGTTGCGGTAGAAGACAAAAAGCAAGTTGGACGCCATGGGCGCAAAGCCCCAGTCATAGAACGAATCTATCTGAGAGTCATCACCGGCCTTGGATGCAAAACGCCTGTCCCCCATCAGTATCATCAGAGGGTCCAGCTGCGAATCATGGGCAAAACGTAAGCGAAGGGCGCAGCTCCCGCTCAGGATATCCTCATCGGCCCTGGAGACAATATCCTCAAGCAAAGGATACATGAGTTTCCAGTGGCGGCCTTTATCGGCATCGCTCTGGCCGAAAATATAGTAGTAACGGTAATTGAATGCTCCCCAGACGCTACGGAGCTGGTCTTCGCTCATATAAGTGCGCAGCATCCGGGAGCCGGGATTACGGCAAATGTCGGTTGCGCAGATGTAATAGAGTTGCTTGAGAAAAACCCTGGGGTTTAAGTCTTCGGGAACGGCGGTAAAAAAACGCGAGAAATTATCATCCTTCCCAAGGGAGGAATAGAAGCGGCGTTCATAGCCTTCCGCCCACGGAGCCGACGAAAAACTGTGGATATAATCGTCGTCGGCCACGGTATAGAAAGGCTTTGAATAATCCCAGCAGAATAGCGCATCGGCATTTTCCCCGACATTCAAAGAAAAACTGCTGTCCAACGAATCCAGGGCCTCGCAGAAACTTTCCATAGTCTGAACGGTACGGTCCAGCCCTGTAGATACCGCTTCGGCGCGAGTATCTCCGCTGAATACATCAGGAAAGCGTATGTACATGTTTTCGGCTATCCTTTTTATATCCCTTTTTCCGTTCATGGTCAAGTAGCCGGCTTTTCCGCGTGTGGCCTCATAGGCGGGTCTCAAATCCTCCAAGAACGAGCGGCCCTCAGATGTAAGCGTTCCTTCGGCTTCGGCCTTGGAGAAAAGCCGATAAAAGTCTTCATAAACGTCGGTGCCCTTGCTTATGTCGAACCTGGAACCATGACGGGACAAATGCGTGATATAGAACGGCTTGTAGCCGGACGGCGCCTTTACTTCCCGGTACTCCGGGAAGGGATAGTTGGCAAAATTGCCCGCCGGATATGAATCTCCCTTAAAGCCTGCCCCGGCCGACAGGGCCAAACAGAGAAAGATACTTGCTATCACGTTCATAATACTATAAGTTCATCTACCAGCAGCGGCCACTTTACGGGCCCTTCACGCCTGGAAGCCCGATAACGGACATAGCGAGCCTCGCAGTCGGTATTGATACCAAGTTCAGGATAAGCGCACTGAACTCCCCATAAAGAGATCTCACATACACGGACAATTTCTTCACTCCATGAAATACCGTCGGAGGAGAACGAGACTCTCACCTCCTTGGGTAGGTCGCGGGAATAGCCTTTGTGGCAAAGGAACGAGGCACCTACATACCTGAGCGGTTTCACCTCTCCCAGATCCACTGTCACATCCATTGCTTCGCTGAAGCCTATCCAGCGGTGGTCGTCTCCATTCCAGTCGCCGCAGATGCCGTCGGTAAGGGCCGGCAAGCCTCCCTGTGAATAAGATGCCGAAATGGCCGATGTGGACTGCACGGGACAGTTCAAGGCCAGATGATTTACACCGGAAAGTGACTCGGGACGGTGCCCCACCTCTTTATCGATATCGAAATAATTGATTCCCAGCGAGTCAAGCACGGGATAGAATTTCCGTAAGCGCTCCTTGAAATTATTGTAATCTCTCGTGCTTTCAGGACTCCAGGCACGCTCGGCTATGGCTGCAAGCCGCGGCCATGTCATATAATCCAGGTAGGCGTCGTCGGGTAAATGGCTGGTCCACTGGCAGGATTCTATACCAAGGATGCGCGACGGGGCACCGCTTTCCTGGGCGGGGTCCCAGCCGTAGACCGCATCCAACGGAAGGTAACGCGACCAGGCAGGCCGCTCAAACATGGGCGCATCCTGATAATAACAGAGATATGTATAGTTATGAGTGGCCATGATAACATCATTCCCGGCAGGAAGTTCGCATTTGGTGTGCCACTTCATTACCACGGCCTCCTCGGGAAGGGCAGCCTGTGCATATTCATCCCAACCCACCGGCCGTTTTCCTTTGCCCACAAGATATTCCGTCACTTTGCGCGTAAAGTACTGCTGGAGCTCGCTCACATCCTTCATCCCCTCCCGATGCATCAGAGCCTGGCACTTCCCACAGGTCTTCCAGGCTGTCATCTTGGCTTCGTCGCCGCCAATGTGGAGGTAGTCGGAGGGGAACAGTTCGGCAACCTCGTCAAGAATCCCGTATACAAAGTCAAAAGTCCTGGGATTGCCTATGCACAGTTCCACCAGATAGGGAGGCTGGTTAGGGTCGCCCTGCTCTTCTACATAGCTCTCGCAGCGAAGTTCGGGATAAGCGCTGAGCGCGGCGAAAACATGGCCCGGAAAATCAATTTCGGGTATTATCTCTATGTGACGTTCTGCGGCGTAACATATGATATCCCGCATCTGTTCCTTGGTATAAAATCCTCCGACAGCTCCCGGGGCCGCAACCGGAGCAAACAGCCTGTTCACCTTCCAGTCTTCACCGGAGGCGCCGTAGCGCCACGACGTGGTTTGATGCAAAAGAGGAAACTTTTCGCTCTCCAGGCGCCAGGCGTGCGTGTCGGAAAGATGCAGGTGCAGGACATTCATCTTGCACAAGGCCATGGCATCTATCTGCCGCTTGATATAATCGGCATCGTGCCAGGTGCTCACCAGGTCCAGCATATAGCCGCGGTAAGCGAAGCGGGGCGCATCCTCAATAACGCAGCATGCCAACTTGTCGGAGTGCATCCTGAGTTGCCGGAGTGTCTGGGCGGCATAGAATGCGCCAAGGGAATCGGCGGCATCGACAGTGATTCTGCGGCGGTCGATGACAATCTTGTAAGCACCCTTTTCCATTTTCTTTCCCAGACGGTATTTCACAGGGGCGTCGGAGGCGCAGCTTCCCGGCATCTCCCGGAAAGACACGGGCGCCGGGATAATATCGGCCGGGGATGCAATCGCCAGGGCTACAGTAATGAAGAAGCTCGCAATCATAGGCTAGCGCGCGAAAACTATGCTGTTTACCTGCCTCTGTCCATTATGATCGTACACCTTATTGTCATAAGGGTGATTTATCACATCGGAATCGGCCGTCCATAAAGTAGAGGAGCCGCCGCCGTCAAGGTTTATCGCATGGCTCATTCCAAGATACCTGGCCAGCTGGGCCAGCTGGTCAAATGTGAGGCCTGTGGCATACCCGTCAAAGCGCCCGTCTACAACCAGTAAAAATGCATTGCCCTTTTCGTCATATCCGAAACAGGAACGGGGTGCGATGGCCTTATAGGTGGGGTCGTCATTGTGCGGCACCGGTTCCCCGTCAAGAAGAAGCAGCGGTCCGGATGCAAGGACATAGTCCCACTCGCTTGCGTCTTCTTTGTAGCTGAGCGTATTGCACGGCATAATCTTAACCTGAGAACCGCGGCACATCAGAAGCCCGGCATAGCGGAAAGCCATGGTATTGTTGTCGGACACTTCCTTGCCGTCTACCTTGATGTAAGTGAGCGGCACCTCCCTGCCGGGGTCAAAGAATCCGCCGTTTACGGCAAATGCCGCCTGCTCTTTACGCGCCATTGCCGACGTTGTTTTATTCTGGCCGGGAGGAACCACTGCCACGGCGGTTTTATAAGACTCTAGGGCATATTTCACCACATTTACCGTCTGAGGATAAGAGAAGAGCTTGACCTGTGCCGATGCATAGGCCGCACCCTCCAGCTCTTTCCATTCAAGCGCCTTCCACAGGGCTGTAGAATCGGATTCGACCTCTGCCACCGAAGCCTTGTCAAACAGGTCTTCCGTAGGGAAATCCACCTGGTCCAGCACCAGATTCGCAAAGCAGGGATAATGGTCGGAAATATAGGGAACGCCATAGGAGTCCGAAACCACCTGATACTGCTGCGCCTTTGCATTTCTGTAATATATATGGTCTGTAGTTATATGGCCATACTTGCGGAAGGCATTGTAGGTATCGGTCTCGTCAGAAACTTTTGCGCCAGTCCGGGCATTTCTCATCCATGACTCGAGGTGAGCCAGACAGGCTCCCCCGGCCTCTTCAAAGAAAGAGCCCCCGGCCAGCACATAGGAGCCGGCCCCGGCAATTTCCTTTATCGTGCAGACTGCTTCCTCCGCCGCTGTCCTTCTCGAAGGCGCATTGTCCTTATCGAATGCCACGTTGAAGCAGAACACTTCCCGGCCGGTCTTTCGTGAGACAAGCTTAGCCCACTGCAACTGCTGCCCTTGGCCAAGGGGGCAGTCCCCGCCGGCCTGAACGGAAAAACGCTTCCTGTCAAGCAGCAGCAAAAGCCGCCCGCTGTATTTCCATTCATATTCACCGAGGGCACTTCTCACCGCCTCTACCTGAACCGGAGATACATCCTGCAAAAAAGCCACATCCGGGTGGATGTCGGAAAGCATTTCCAGGCAGGCCTCCTTCCGCTTTGCCCAGCTGTTGGTCTTTCCGCTCTGCTCGGCCGGGCAGATATTGAAAGACATCACACGCAGTTTTTCGGTCCTCGGAGCTGCAGCGGCAAAAGGCGCGGCAAGCAGGACCACCCAAAGGAGTATGACTGAAAAGCGTTTCATTACTTATTGTATCTCACGGCAAAATAGTTGATGGCGTTTCGGGCCGACGAGTTGCTTGGATTGGTGGTAAGGGAACCTTCCGAATAGCTGTTCGCCGTTCCGGCCACAAGGCTGTCAGGAATAAGACGGATATATACCTCATCCTTGTTTGAAATGGAGGAAGGAAGCGGGAAATCCATAGGTTTGAACATTCCGGAGGCGTTGATCAGATTCGAAGAGCCTATGAAATCGGGACATGAGAACTTGCCGATAAGATTCCAGTCGGCTGCCCTGGAGACATCTCCGCCAAGTGACCATTCCGCCCTCCAGTAACGCGGCGCAAAACCATTGTACTGGTTGAGCATGCTCAGCTGCATGCTGAATTTTTCGGAGCTTATATTCTTGGTACTGAAGCATATCAGCCATTCCCAGACGCTTTGATTGTCGGGATTGTACCAGAAGTCGGCGCGCCATGCAAGGTTGCTTGTTTCGGTAGACTTGCCGTCTCCGCTGGTATTTGTTCCGCTGTCACCGGCCATATAGTTTGTCCCGTCGTCCAGGATGATGCCAAAACCGCTCTCGCAACCGGTATTCTTACCGAACATGCTGCCCTCATAACCTATGGGGCCAAGACAGGAATAATCCTGGCCGCCGCGGGCATAGGTCCCGAGGGACGCATAGGTAAACTTATGGCTTGTCTGGCTGAACCAGCCCTCGGAGCCGTCGGTGGGTGAGAAGCTCTTGTCGGCGTTACCCCTGTGCAGGTAACGGTACTCGGTGACAAGGCCCGAGAAACTCCCGGCAAAATCCGGCGAGAAGTTGAAATCGGCCCGTGAGAAGTGCCGGATCTGATATCGGCCGATATTTCCGCACTCGTCTTCGTCCTCGGAGTCTTCGTCGACAAAACGACGGTATTTTTCGTGGACTATCACGCCTGTGATGGAGCCGGAACCGTAGTTGAGACGCGTACCGTCGCGGCGGTAAGGGCAGGTGGTATTCGTATAGATATACATGCTGTTCCCGTCGATATCCCTCAGGAGCAGCGCGGCTTTGCTTATGCGGTCATACGTCTTTCCCGCATCCACGTGAGCCAGCGTATACAGTTCATTCAGAGGGGTAAGGCTTCCCTTGCGGATAGGCATTTCACAGTCTGTAAGTGTGACGCGCGTATAAATATCGTCATCGGTAAGCTGGCCAATATGCTTACGCTTGGCAGGGACAGCCCGCGCATCCACATCTTCCGAAGATAGAAGCATTCCCGAGGTGAAGTCACATATCTTCCACCGGTCCGGCTCAGGGTAATGCTCTACGGAAGCGCCATTGAGAAGAATCCTTACGCGAGTATTGTTCTTCAGCACCATATCTTCCGCAGACACCGCTTCTACAAGGAAGCCATACTGTCCGTCCAGGCTCTCTATGTAGGCGCTCCTGGAAGTAACGGTGTAGTCGATGATTGTGGGCGACAGGTTCGGATTCTCCGCCACATTACCTGAGGCGACATCGCTCACCACGTAGGCGTCGATATAGATATCGTCCTCGCACAGCGCACGGCCCTGGGCAGCCAGAGCGCGAACTTCGGGGAAATCGGCCCCCACACCCAGCATATTGTCGGCATTTGCCTGTATCAAATCGATGGAGGCCTGCATCGGCTTGCCCCATCCGTCTTCCCACTTGAGCCGAAGGACTGCTTTATTGATTACTGAACGGCTGGGATTGTCGATAGTCCGGAGCACGACGGCATCGGGGCGCACCGTAACCGAACTTACCCACTGCGGTATTCCTTCCGGATAAATCACCTCTTTGGTAAAGTCTTCATCGGCAATGAACTGGACCGTTGCAGGGATACTGGTATCCCCTTCCCCGTTATATACGACGGCCGAGCTCTGTGCCAGGCTGAAGCTGGGGACAATCTGGCCCATCTGCATGATTACCACGGTGTCGCGTCTCTCGCCTAGGGATGTAGAAAGGAAAATCCGGCCGATTCGGGGCTTTCCCTCGTTTCCCGGGAAGGAGACCTGGACATCGGCATCTGAAGAGAAAGCCGATGCCCCCAGTGTGAGCCAGCTTTCATCGGTGCGAAGCGTGCCGGGGGCGTCGGAGAGAATCTCAAGTGTTACCGTCCCTTCCGACGTTCCCGTCTCGTACAGGTGCTGCTTCACGCCAAGGCCGATAGCCTTCGGCAACTCTTCCTTCCAGCCGGAACATGCCGCCAGGAGCAGCAGCGATACAATACCTAGCTTTCTCATACGTTACCTCCTTCGTAAGCTTTGTTATCAAGTGCGCCGCCGGAGTTCTTCACTTCCACATCCGGAATGGGATAGTATTCGTGGAACGGGCGAATATTGGCTTTAACCTTGGAGAAATCGTTGCAGGTAGAGGTTTGGTAATACCAGATACCCCAGCGAACAAGGTCGAATTTGCGCTGGAACTCGCCAAAGAGTTCCCTCCCGCGCTCGGCCTGTATTTCTTCCAGGAGGGCGGGATAATTCCGGAATCTGTAGGCACTTATTCCCGCGCGGGTCTTTATAAGATTAAGATACTTGACCGATTTTTCCTGGTCGCCAAGCTTACACCAGCACTCCGAAAGCATCAGAAGGGCATCGGCATAGCGGAAAATCTTGTAATTGTTTCCGTCGGCGTCGTTCTGCATGTTCCAGCACCAGAATTTGGGGCCCAGGAAACCACGCTCGGCCTTGGCGTTGTCGAAGGTCTGGCCGTTCCAGCCCCAGGCCATGTTTATCTCTTTCCTCAGGTCCTGGGAGTCTTTGGGAATAAGGTTCTGCGTGTAATACAGATTGGGACGGGCCGGATTGTAAGTGACCGACATGTTGCCGAGTTCCGGTATTGACACTCCGTCATAGATGTCGGTTCCAGTCTGGCGGCGGGGAGTACACACGGATGCAAGTGCGGTAGTGTAATTGATTCCTCCAAGCACGTATTTGTGTTGCACTTCCATTATGGATTCGGGGACATTGTGCCTGCTGAAAGGAATGTCGGACAGCGGATACTGCGAGAAATCGCCGTATATGGTTTCCAGTTCCCCGAGCGCTTCGACCGCGTCTTCCCACTGTTCGTTCCACATGGCCAACTTGCCTATGAGCATATAGGCCACCGCCGCCCGGGCTCGGTGCTCGGGGTCCTCATAGGTGCGCTCCTGAGGCATCCAGGAAGCGCAGTCCTGCAGTTCCTCTATCAGTTTGGCACGGGTTTGAACCGCATCCATCCTGGGGAGGCGGGCTATCTGCATAAGACGTTCAGGATCGGGAATTCCACCTTCCCAGAAAGGGACATCGCCAAAGAAGGATGTGAGAATGTAATAGTAGTAGGCCCTCATCACTATGGCCTCTCCCATCAGCGGCTTTTTTACCTCGTCGTCAAGGGCCGATTTTTCAATGCCGTCCAGCGTCGTATTTGCATTCTTCACCCCAAGCCAAGCCTGGTTCCATACGGTTTCTCCGCAGCGGGGATTGGCAGGCGAAATATCCAGTTGCGAGTCCAGCGTATTGGAGTTGCAGAACATAAGGTCCGTGCAGCATTCCACCGCAAAGAAGAAAGGATAATTGTAGATGTTCCTCACGGGTATGTAGCAGGCATTGAGCGCGGCCTTGCATTCTTCCTCGGACTTGAAAAAGTCCTTGGGAGACACTGTCGATGCCATTTTTTCCTCAAGTGAGCAGGCCGACAGACCGGCAAGCACTGCTATTAACGAGCAAATAATTCTTTTCATGGCTGCACCTCCTAATATCTGAGCAGTATTCCAACCACAATCATCCGGGCCTTCGGATAGGCTCCCACGTCGAGCCTTCGCAGGGTAGAACTGGTTCCTTCCGAGGATACGTCCGGATCGAAGCCGTTGTAATTCTTGACAAGGAACAGATTGTCTCCGGACAGCGAGAAACGTATATCCCTGAAATACTTGTTGCTCTTGGGCGTATAAGTATAGGATACGGTGAGAGTCTTCAGGCGCAGGAACGACGCGTCGTGAAGCTGAAGTGTGCTGGGCACATGGGCCCCGTTTATGATTCCGGCTCCGGGAAGGTTGGAATCGGGATTGTCGGGAGTCCAGCAATCCTGCATGTAGCGGTACTGGTTGGTAAGGGCGCTGCCGGCCATTACCAGTTCGTAGAAATTATAGATCTTCCCTCCTAGTGAATAGGTCCAGTACATGCCCACCCTGACCTTCCAGAAGCGGAAGTTGTTCTGGATGCCGCCATACAGCCAGGGATCGGCATTGCCGAGCCAGCAGAGGTCATTCTCCGAAAGGGAGCCGTCGTGGTCTACGTCTACATATTTGGGCATGCCCGGCTGCAGGCTGACAGACTGGGATACATGGGTGTGGGTGATGGTATTGCGGTCTATTTCTTCCTGATTGTGCCACACTCCGTCATACACGAAGCCCCATAGCGAGTTGAGCGGACGCCCCGCCACATAACCGTACATCATATACGGGCTGGTACCTAGCGATTTATATTTTGCAACACGGCTTTCTTCGCCAATCTCTACAACCTGTTGCCGGTTGTGAGAGACGGTAATGTCGGTGGTCCAGGAGAAGTTCTTCTTTACAATGTTCCTCGTGTTCAGAGTGAATTCCACACCGGTATTGGTGGTGCTTCCAAGATTTGCCCAGCGCGAAGCGAAGCCGGTTGTCCTTGCCAGCGGTACGCTCTGCAGCAAATCCGTGGTACGGGAATGATATGCTTCCAGTTCGAAAGCAATTCTGTGATTGAGGAAAGAGCCGCTCAGGGCCGCGTTCACGAGGTCGGTCTTTTCCCATGTGAGGTCAGGAGAATCTATTCTGGACACATAATAGGCCACCGGTTGGGCGTCGTTGAACAGATAGCCTCCGGTTGTGGAAGTCATCGCTGCCTGGGACACATAAGTGGATACCGCATCATTTCCGGTGCGGCCTGCACTCAGTTTCAGGGAAAGTTCGTCCAGCTCGTGAAAACGCTTCATAAAAGGCTCGTTGTGAATACTCCACTTGAATGCCGCAGAGGGAAAGAAGCCCCACTTTTTATTGGCAGCGAAGTTCGAAGCGCCGTCATAACGGCCCGACAGCGTGAGATAGTAGCGCTGACGGTAGTTATAATTCACCCGGCCCAGGAAGGACATCGTGGTCCGGTTCGATTCGGATGTATTGGCCGAATAAGTCTGTTTGTCCGGGACGGCGTTCATGTTCTTCCAGAGAATGTCATTATCCAGGTATCCGCTTCCCGAAAGCTGGAAATTCTCATACTTTACGCCGTATGCCGTAAATCCCAGTACACCGTCCAGATGATGGCGCTTATACCAGGTATGGTCGTATGAAAGGGTGGTTGTAGAGTTTAGCGAACGGGTCCTTAGCTCCCTTCTCATGGCCGAGCCACCTTCCCCTGCCGTTTTTATGGGCATGTCGGAAGGCTCGTAACGATAATAGGCATTGTTGTTTATATAGTAAGTGAGCTGCGACTTCAGATTGAGGTCCTTGTTGAACGAAACTTCTGCGAACACGGTATTAACCAGCTGGTCCTGAAGAGTATAGTAGACCAGTTTGTTCACCATGGACACCGGATTGTTTATCTTTCCTCCTGTAAAGGCCAGCGGGTTGAAGTTCTCGGTAATGTCCATCAGAGGGCTCAGATATACCGCTGCCGCCTGGAAATTGTCTCCGCCGATGACGGCCTTGTTCTGATCGGAGCGGCGGTAAGTGTAATTCATGCGGTAGCCCAGCTTGAGCCAGGAGAAGAACTGGTTGTCCAGATTGAGCCTCCCGTTGAAACGGCTGTTTCCGCTGCTCTTGATAATACCCTGATGGTCCAGATACCCAAGCGATGCAAAAAACTTCCTCTGCTTGTTGCCGCCCGAAGCCGACAGAACGTAATTCTGATGCAGAGCCACCCTGGAGATAGCGCCAATCCAGTCGGTCCCGGCCCCCATCGACGAGGGATCGTCGTAAGAGGGGGTGTTTCCTGCATTCGCGGCATACTTGTTCCTGTAGTCGGCAAATGCCGATGCATCCATCAGGTCCAGCTTGCCGGGAAGCATCGAAACGCCGAAATCGGCAATCGCATTTATGACCGGCCGGGTGGTCTGGCTTCCGGCCTTTGTGGTGATAAGGATTACGCCATTGCTCCCCCGGGCGCCGTAAATGGCTGTTGCCGATGCATCCTTGAGGACAGTTATGCTCTCTATCTCGGCCGGGTTTATGTCGTTGATGCTGCTCACGGCATCCATCACATCGTCCACTACAATCAGAGGCTCGTTGGATGCCTCGATCGAGCGGGTTCCGCGAATACGGATACTCGTTCCTGCAGAGGGGTCGCCGCTGGTGGAAAGGATATCGGCACCGGCCACACGCCCTTGAAGGGCCTGGGCCACGCTTACGTCCGGAGAGTCCTTTACATCGGCCATTTTTACGCTGGCAACGGAACCGGTAACGTCGGCTTTCATCACAGAGCCATAGCCTATGACTACAGCCTCGTCCAGGCTTTGGGCCTGCTCCGGCTGCATTACGGCATCTACCGTAGCACGCCCGTTCACAGGCAAGACAAGGTCGGCATAGCCCATGAACATGAACTTCAGTGAATCCGACGCGGCGCAAACAACTTCATAGCGGCCGTCCTGGTCGCTTACGGCGCTTCCTTTGCTCCCGCCTGTGACGGCTTCTTTCACAAGGATTACCGCACCAGGGAGCGTAGCCCCCGTGTTGTCTTTGACTACACCTGAGACTTTTTCCTGTGCAAAGCAAGGCAATACTGTAAAAAACAGCAATAAAGCCAGGACTTGTTTGGATACAGACATACAACGTTTCTTTTTAAAGCGAGGTTATGGCCAGGCTGTTTGCAACTGCCCGCTCCGAGCCGTCGGACGGATTGTTCACAACCTCCAATACATTGCCGGACCCACGGACGAAGGTACTGGATCCCCCTCCGTCCAAATTGATGGCATCGTGCGCGCCAAGTGACTTCATTATCAGCCCAAGGGTCTTGTAGGTGGCGCCGGACGAATCGCCCCTGCCGTCTATTACCAGAAGCCATACTCTGGAACCTTCCTTGCTCACACCCACGCAGGTGCGAGGTTCGGGTTCGGAGTTTGTTTTTGTTATAACGCCACCGTTCAAGGGCATCACACGCCCGCAGACAGCATCCCGCACACTCTGGGGCAGGACTCCGCCGGCAGAGCAGCGTGCTTTTCCATCCTCCGTAACGGCAAAGACCGGCCGCGTGTCGGACGCCAGGGCCGTGGGCAGCACAACAGTGCCGTTGAAGGCCATCACCCCATATGGACGATTGGTGGTGCTGCGGTCGTACAAATCGCCGTTCACTCCACCAAATACAGTAAGGCTGCGGTAAGAATCCATGCAGGAAAGCTGTGCGCTGGTGCGCTGGAGTTCCCAGTTCGCGGGATCCAGCACCTCGTGGCGGATATCCCAGGGAAGGCCGGCGCGGACAGTAAGCACGGACATGTCCACATCAAAAAGATAAAAAGACCTTTTCAGCGCTTGGGTTTCGCTGCTTCCGGGATCGGCATACAGGCAGTCCATCCTGAAGTACTTCAAGCCGCGGACCGGGCTTTCCAGGGAAAATGACTTCACCTCGGGGCTCAGTCCGTTTTTCTTCAATGCTGCAAGAAAAGTATCGGCATACCTGGATGCCGATATTTCGGCGGCCTCATTGGCTCCTCCACCGGTATCGCCTTTCCTTGCGACCTGTTCCCCTGAACAAGCCGCAAGGAGCAACGATATCAGTATGAGGCCGATTCTTCTCACTACTCACCTGCGTAAGCACCGATGCAGGTCTTGCCGCTCCGGCTGTTTCCAAGCTGGTCAGCACCGAGGATATCGGCGGAGACTTCTGTTGTGGCGGGATTCAATCCCTGGAGGCTTGCCTGCGTCATTCCATAACTTCCTTTGGCAGGATTGCCGGTACCGATCATGGGGACGACGCCACTGCTCTGAAGTGGCCCTATCATTGTGGACGGGTCAAATGTAACCCCGCTTACAGCAGTCCGGTTTTCATCGTACAAAGTTCCGGTAATGATTGAATTAGTCCTGTAAACTAACGCACCCGAAGCCCCATAATAGTCTGCCTGACCACTTCCGGAGGTACGAATGTTCCCGGAAACAACCGTATTGTAAAGATACGTGTTGTTGTTGGCATTGTTCATATATACGCCGCTTATGGCCGCTGCTGTATTTCCGACAACAGTACAACTGATAAGTTTTACGGCATTCTTCGGCGAAGATGAATCTCCATAGAGTGCTATACCTCCATAGCTTCCGGTCACGGTATTGTTTGTAATCGTCGAATTGACTATTTCTGCAGCCGTACATGTGCGGAAATAAAGTACATATTGGCCGCCGTCTCCTGTGTTTCCGCTGACTTCACTGTTGTAAATCTTTACTTTCAGCGTTTTTCCATTCCCGTTTGCCTGAAGGACTGTTCCCTGCGAACGGTGAGAAGTATTGTTCTTGATGTGTGAATTGCCGATGGTTACGTTTCCATCGTTAGCAAATAAGACGCCGCCTGCGTATTTTGTATTGTCGGAGCGGTTGGAACCGGAAACAGTGACTCCGTCCAGTGAAAGGTTGGTTGATGCTCCCGGCTGATACAGAACGCCGCCTGCGGTGCCGGCAGCGGCAAGGTTTACATAATTATTATTCAACACACAGCCCCCGTTTAACGTAGCAGTCCCAAGATTATGGATAATTGCTAGCGGAGAAGTGTTTGAAGATACAGTTCCACCGGATATTGTCAATACACCTGCTGTGTTGTTGTATATTAATCCGCCATTGTTTGCGGTTGCAACATTTCTGTGAATATTGCAAGTAGTAAATGACAGGGAACAAGATGCAGAAGAATAATTGTAGAGAAGGCCCCAGGTACCGGTGTTTCGAGAAATCTTGGTGTTTGTAAATGATGAAATGCCCCTGTTGAAAATAACTCCGGCCGATTCCGATGAGGTGTTCCCGTAAATATTTCCCCCACTCATGGAGAACTCGGCATTTTCGTTTCTGATTACTTTGAGCGCCGTATTACCGGCTATTGCAATTTTCCCGGTGAGAGCCATCGTGCCAGCCGAAAGCCTAAGAACCGCCAGTGTTTCATTCCCGGAGAAACGGACGCTGTCTGCACCTGCATTTGCAGAGACATTGAACGTTGCGGAGTTGTCCACAAGATAACTCGAAGCAGTATTGTTGATTATCTTGGCGCCCTCGGAGATTTCTACTGTTCCGGCATTGGCGATTGCATTGGTAATACCCGTATGCCCCGATACAGTTGCGCTGCCGCTCATATTGAATGTGCCTGCATTTGCTACGACAGCAGTAGCAGTATTGTTGCTGACAACAGCATTCCCGGATATGGTGGTCTGCCCGCCCGAAGCCGTATTATTGAATACATTTACAGCCTCGTTCCCGGTAACGGAAGTCCCGCCGGTTATGACGACTATCCCCGTTGCATCAGTCTGGAAAAGATTGGCGGCTGCAGTGTTGCCGGTAATGGTCGTTGTACCGGTAAAACTCACGGTCGAACCATGGGCATTTGCCACCGCGCCGTTGTCTGCGGTATTTCCGCTGATGGTGCAGTCCTTGAAGGTAATCGCCGCACCGTCACCAGCACCGTATACCGTACATTTTCCGCCAACAGTAGCGGTGTTGCCAGTAATGGTGCACTGGTCGAATTCCACCTCGGTGCCACGGGCAACAATGGCAGAGCCATAAGAGCCGGCAAGATAGATGTTGTCTTTGGTACGCGCCGCATTATTGGTGGATGGTGATGTGAAATTGGTAATTTTGATACCTTTCACACTGACCTTTTTCCCGGTTGCTTTAGGCGCTGCAACAGCAAAACCATGGGCTGCGCCTGAAGTGCCGTCAATTGTAGTGACATTGGATGCGTAATTGGGGCTTTCAGTTTCAGAAGAACCGGCATAACCGCCTTCGATGGTTACATTTGAGGTAATAACGAATACCTTCCACTCTGCCGCAGTGACAGGCGTTGTGAGTCCGGCATCGGAATAGAGTTCAGGAATGTCACTTGCCGTATATGTTCCTGCCGCCATCTTGATGGTTTCACCGTCCTCAGCCCAGAAAAGCGCATTCTCCAGACTTGCGGCATTGTCCCAGGAAGAACCGTCCTTGTCTCCGGACTCCGTGGTCTTCACATAGTAGGTTCCACCGGCAACTACGGAATAAGACTTCATCTGGACATAGTCTTTCCTCGCTATCTCCTTTGAGGTGGTCCGGACGGACTTATTGCAAAGAGTATAATTGTCGCCCTCCTTGGCATAGAGTCCGGCGGTAAGATTGTAAGAGCCCACCGGGACGGGGATCGCGAACTGTCTGTCGGTGACCGATCCGGCTTCGAAGCTTATCTCCACCTCATCGGCCCCGGCCACGGAAGAGACGACTTCCTTGGCCGACGTTACGGCAAAGTCTCCGCTGAGCGGCTTGTCCGATGTGAGCCTGAAGCAGTTTACGTCGGAAGGAATGTTGCTTATGCTGAAGCGGATAAGGCCGCCAAGATGCTTAAATGTAAGGCCATCTTCCACATCGCTGAAATATGCAGCCATCCTTACGTTCGCGGTACCGTCGCCATACTCGTAGGAATCGGGATAGCTTACGGTAAGAGTTCCGCCCTCGTAGGACTTGGCTGCCGATGCGGGATACACCGCCAGAGTACTCACGCTGTACCCGTCATCGGGGGTACCGGTAAAAGTCGCCGTCTGCTCACCATTGCCGGTATAAAGCGAAAAAGTGCAGAACTTCCCGGATTCACCGTTACTTGTCCAAACTGCAATCTCGTCTCCGGTTTTCCAGCTCAGTGAACCGGCGTCGGAAACATTCACTTTCGTTGCAGGGGCGCCGGTAACTACAGGTGCCTCGAAACCCGCCTTAAGGACAAGCGTCCCCGGGGCGAGTCCCTCCTTAGGGTCAACCGTAGGCTTTTCCGTAGTCTCCGGAGCTGCCTCTTTTGCACATGCCGCAAACAAAATGGCGGCCAGGGCTAACAATGCGGTCTTTTTCATAATTTTACTTTATTTTGGTTATTATTTATTCATCCAGCCACGAACCCGCTTGGCTCCAGACATAATTTACTATATTTGTCGCTCCTACTGAATTGGGATGGGTACCACCTTCTTTTGTAACGCCGATATCGGTGTTTGTGGTGTTTCTGGTCCCCGTCTTGTGGAGGTTTACAAAGCGTATATCAAGGCCTTTCCCTGCAAGAAAGTCCACTATTGCACGGGCGGCCTGCTCATAGCCGTCGCTCATCTGGTCGTGCATGATAAGAAGCACTTTTGCCGATGGGTGACCGGCGTGAAAATCTCTCAGTATCCCGACCGAACCCTGGGAGTAATTGTCAAAGAACACTCCGGCCGACGAGTTCCAGGCGGTCTCCAGCGACTCGGTAGTATAGGAACCGAGATTAACGTCGGAAGAACTGCCGAAAGAGCCGAAGTCGTTCCGACCGCCATAATAGATAAGCACATCGGGGGCGCCAAAACCGTACAGATAGGCCCTGCGCTGGAAACTGTTGGTGGTAAGCTGGTGCTCGGTGCGCCCCTCTATATAGGACACGGCTGTGCCGCTGAAAGCATTTGACACTTCCAGGCGTGCATTCGACATTTTTTCATAAATGAGTTTCCACCACCAGGTTTGCTGCTCATTCAGGATTTGGCCGTCATAGGTGTTACCGGAATCGGGATACCACTTGTTCATGGTAAGGCTGTTATCCGAGAACATGAAGCCCTGATACGTAGATATGCTGTCTCCAAGAAGGCTTACTTTCTTTGTCACGGTTCCCGGATTCGCAACCCCGACGGGAAGCGGATATCCCCAAGTGGAGTCATAAGCCCATTCGAGGGCAGGGACATTTGACGAGGCGTTCCATTCGGCCACACCGGAGTTGAGGGCTGCGGCAATTCCGCCGGAAGCCTCGCTGTATTCGGCCGATCCGACAGTAGCTGTCCCAAAACCGCGAAGATTGGTATCCCCGAGGCCGAAGTTTGTATTGGAGGCCGATACACTGGTACCGGATGGCAGATAATAGCCCTTGTTCCAAGTATAAGTAGAGAACAGCCTGTCCAGAACTACCCCGGCGAAAGGTATAGCCCCCAGGACGGCGGCAGTCTGCAAGCAGCTGCTATAGGTCTTTGCATTGAGGCGGGTTCCGCCTACAATCACATTGGAATATGTAACTGGCGTAAGGCAGTTTTTCACGCTAAGGATTCCCGGCACAGCTCCGGAGCCGGCATAACCTGCAATTCCACCGACTCTCTGCACAACAGTTCCAGCTTCCTGTGCAACCTTCATCTCGAGAGGATAGGCAAAGCAGTTTACCAACTTGATGTTTCCCTTCCCCTCCGAGCAACTTGCCGATCCGGCTATTCCGCCGATGAAAGCATTGGCATTGGCAGCCTGAAGCGAGGCACCGAACATTTTACCATCCTTATAGACAGGGCTGTAAACGCAATTAATCACCAGCGCCTTATGCCCGGCCGAACTTGCCTGGATATAGCCTACGATACCTCCGGCACAGTATGTCCCGGCAGTGATGGAAGCGTTGGAGCAGCAGGCGTCAATGAGTCCGTTTCTCATGAATCCGGCTATACTGCCGGCACTGTTGCCGCTGGCGATCACGGAGCTTTCTGCATCTACACGACAGTTTTCAATTGCCGCAGAATCTCCGTCCAGTACAGCCGCCACCACGGCGGCATAATTTCCTTCGGCGGCGCGGATTGTTGCACCTTCAAATCCAATGTTCCTCACTTTTCCGCCAAGATAGCCGAACAACGCTGCATAGGAAGAGCTGTTCACACTCAAGTTGCGGATTACATGGCCATCCCCATCGAAAACACCCGTAAAAGAGCTTTCTGCGCCTGTACCGACAGGCTTGAAAGAAGGGATGGCGCCCATGTCTATATCGGCAGAAAGCTTATAGTTGAGTGAACGGTAGGATTCATCGGCCTCCAGCAGAGACTGGAAGGACACAAGGTCTTCGGCGGAAGATATGATAAACGGATTCCCGGCCGAGCCGTCGCCTCCGGAAAGCTGTGCGCCAAGTTTTTTCATGCCGTAAAGCGTAGCCCGGCGGATTTCCTTTACCGAAGACGTGGACATGCTCCACAGCTGCGCATCGCCGGCATCTTTTAATGAAACGGTATACGGATACACGCCCACAGGGAGCGGAAGGTAAACACTTATGACATTGGAGCTGCGGTCACTTATATCTACACTTACGAAACTGCTCCCTTGATAGGCCTGAATCTCGTATACGGCGGGGCCGGGCTCTGCAGAGCGGGTATCCATCGCGGCCTCGATAACGTTCATGTCTTCGGCCCCGGCCTTCGGCAATCCTTCATCGATAGGCGTGTCGCTCGGGACAAAATCTCCGGAAAGGGAAACCGTCCGGGAAGAGAGCACAAGTTTGGAGGCCTCGGAAGGAATGCCTTCGACGCTAATATGCACCAAAGCCCCCAAATGTTTAAATTCCAGCGTATTGTCACGGACAGTGGCAATCATGGGGAAAAGTCTGGCCGATGCCGCCTCTTCCCTTGTATAGCTGCCGGGGAGCACCAGGGGGCTGTCTATATTGCCGGTTTCTTTCACAACAGAAGCAGGGTAAACGGCTTTGGTAAAATCGTAGCTGGCGTCGGGCTCGGCTTCGAAAGTGAACGTCACCTCCTTGCCTCCTTCTCCTTTGTTTACAAATGTCTTGTATTCACCGCTTACCTGATCCCACACCACGATACAGTCCCCCGCCGACCAGGTGGCCGAACCGGAGGGGGCTATCTCTGCCTTGGTCACCAGTTCAGGTGCAATCCGCGCAGTAAAGCTATACGTGGCACGGTCCCGGGGCTGAGTATCACTCCTGGAGCATGCCGCCGCAAAAGCGACAGCCAACAGCATGATATACAGTTTGCGCACGTATGCCATAAAACTACAATTCTACATTGTTTCTAACCGACATGTCTTCAAGGTCTGCGCCGAAGTCCCCCTCTCTTGGGCACATCGCAAGGGCGTTAGGCACCGGCCGCTCGCCGCCGCTATCGCTGGGACTGTTCACAAGGAGAATATCCCCGTTTTCGAGGCAGGCAAAGGTGGAACTTCCTCCTCCGTCAAGGTTAAAGGCATTATACGCGCCCAGAGCCTTGAAAATAACGCCCATAGCCCCCGACGAAGCACCGGCGGACACGCCACTGTCCCTTCCGTCCACAACGGCGAGCCAGACCGTATTGCCGGCATTGTCTATACCAATCCCTGTCCGTGGACTCAGGGTCTCATCGGCCCGGGTTACGGGATTTCCGTTCTGAAGTACCGAGAGACGCCCGCTTACAGCTTCACTTATACTCGATTTGAACGCATACGAATTGAATGAAGCTTCGGAATGCCAGATTTTGGCCGTTCCATTGTTCAGCAGGGCAAAAGTGCGGGACCAGTCGGCATCGGCTTCATTGGAGGAAAAAGTGTCTTTGAGGGCTCTTCCGCCACGGTAAACAACCCCGTAAGGTGTATTTAAAGCGCTATACAATGCTTCCCTGTCGTAAAAATCGCCATTGACTCCACCATAAACGGTAACCCCGTGCAGGGAGGCATATCGCCGGAGCTGATCCGTCGTTTTCTGGAGAGTCCAGAGCCGGCTTTCGTCATCATCGGCAATGGTGGTGCGAAGTGTCATGCGAGAAAGGTCCACTTTGAAAACGAACACCTTGCGTGGCATATCACTCTCTTCTGTTCCCACAAAGGGATCCGTATATCGGCAGGACACATCAAGGCGCGTAAGGCCGTCTGCTACAGTTGTTTCCTCGGCCGAAAGGATATTGGCCGACAATGAAGCCATACCTTGTACAAAGCCCTCGGCAATACCCTCGGCCACAGGGATGGCACGCATCTGCACGATGCTCTTGCGAGATACTTTCTTGGGGGCATTTGTAGAACAACTTGTCTTGCTGCACAGGTAGTAGTCATCGGCGTCCTTGCAGTAAAGGGCAACCGTAAAATCGTATGTGCCGGCCGGAACGGGAATCTCGAAAGGTCCCTCGCCGACTGAATCTTTCCCGAAACTGATTTCTATCTGATCGGGCGATGATGCCGTGCTTGACACCACTTTTTCGCCGCCCTGTTCAAGGACAGTGAAGTTTCCGTGTACAGGTTTGCTTGTGGTTAGCCTTAGGCAGTTGACCCAAGAAGGCACCCCTGAGAATTTAAAACTGAGCATTCCGCCAAGGTGCTTGAAGGAAAGAACGTCTGAGGTGGATTCAAACCATGCAGCCATCCTTACGCCGGCAGACGAACTGCCAAATTCGTATGAATCCGGGTAGTTCACTGTGAGTTTTTCATCGGAATAAGAGACCGCAGCTTCGGCCGGGTATACGGCGAGCGTAGTTACGCTGTAGCCCTCGTCCGGAGTCCCCAAGAAAGTGGCCGATGAGGTGCCTGCACCGGTATAAAGGCTGAAAGTGCAGAACTTCCCGCTGCTTCCGTTGCTGGTCCAGACTGCAATCTGGTCGTCTTCTTTCCAGCTGAGGGCTCCCGAGGGTGAAATCATGACTCTCGAAGCCGGAGCCGAAGACTCGGCCGGGGCCTCAAAACCGGCACAAAGAAGCACCGTGCCCGGAGGCAGGACTTCACTGTCTGCTACTGCGGTCTTGGCACACGACAGCGACAGCGCCGCCGATGCCAGGCATAAAAACCACTTTACTGAGCGGCAGCCTACCATTCCTCCTCCGATTCGACATTCATGTTTTCGAGCACAGCTCTGGGCTTACTCGTTGCCATAATGCTAACAGTGCTTATAGAGATCGATATGACCTCCGGCGCCTCATAGAATAACTTTTTCTCTAGCATATTATATTGCGTTTAGATTATTCAACTATATATCCGTCGTCTTTTATATTCCAAAGCAGCGCTACAGACACAAAACCAAGCACGGACACACCTGCCATCAGAAGATAAAGGCTGTCCCATCCGAACTTGTCCGAATACCATCCCAGGCCGGCGCCTGTAAAAATAACCGACACATAACTCATTATTCCGATGATACCAAGGGCCGATGATGCAGCTTTCTTGGTAGCCTGTTTAGATGCGGTTACACCCAGAAGAGCCTGAGGCCCGTAAAGGAAGAACCCGGCCAGGGCGAGAAGCACCAGAATGAGTACGGGACTGGCCGAATTGCGCACGAAGTGAAGCACAAGAAGGCATGCACCGCAAAGCAGCATCTCCACTGCACATACGCGATGAGTCTTGCTGTTGAAAAGCTTGTCGGAAATCCATCCGGATGCAAGCATACCCAACAGGCCCGCTATCTCGAATATGCCTATAGTCCAGCCGGCAAGTTCGGGTGAAAGCGGAAGTTCGCGCTGCTGCAGGAAAGTGGGGCCCCAGTCCAATATGGCGAAACGTACTATATATACAAAGAGGTCGGTAAGTGCAAGCATCCATATTACGGGATTCAGGAAGACTTTCTTACGCACAAAAGACCTGAAAGCATCGGGAGAGTCATCGCCGTCAATCTCTGTCTTTGTCCCGGGCAAATCCGGCAGACCCACGGAAGAAGGGGTATCGCGCAGCGTGGCAACTATGAAAACGACTCCAAGGAAGCCGATAGCCGCCGGTATGAAGAAACAGTAGCGCCAATTGCCAGTGGAAGCAATGATATAACCACAGAACACGGCCGCGAGGGCGGCACCAATTGAGTGTGAGGTATTCCACACTGCGGTTTTGGTGGCCAGCTCCTTGGGAGGAACCCACCATGCGAGCAGATGGTTACAAGGCGGAAAGCCGCAACCCTGAAACACATTGTTCAGGACCAGCAGCGTGGCCATGACGATAACCATGGTGCTCACAAACTCCGCTCCCCCCGTCTGCCCTGTGATAATGGTAGATATCTTGTCCGACCAGCCGAATACAAGGTTGCAGACCGAACACACTGCCAGGCCTATGGCCAAATGCCAGCGGGCTACCGCACGGTCGGCTATAATACCATTCACAAACTTGGAAAGGCCGTAGATAATGCCTACAAGGCTCAGTATAATTCCGAAGCTGGTATTGGTAATCCCGTATTCCTCTCCAAGATTGGGCATTGCAAAGGCGAAGTTCTTCCTTACAAAATAGAACACGGCGTAGCCTATCATCGAACATACAATGACACGCCACTGCCAATACTTAAAGGAATGCTTCGTCTGCATGGGACCTGATTATTTGAGATGTTCGAAAGTAAAGGCTTCCCAGGGAAGGTCGGCATCGGCCTTGCCTTTGTCAAGGATATCCACAATATGCATGAGCAGGGGGAAGTCCTTAAGGTCCACGAGGCCTAGCTCGGCCTTACGGCGGATAGCCTGCCCCATTACCCGTGTTATGACAAGACTCTCGAGCGTTATCCCGGCAAGAGCTTCTGTCACCTCATCGTAATTCAGGCCCCGGCCCATAAGGACGCCGCATTTGCGTGTGCGACCGCTGAAAATCGTTACATAAAGGTCGCCAAGGCCGATGCATTCGCTTTCGAAACTGCCGCCCTGAAGCTGCATAAGTGCATGAGTCTCACGGACTGCTTGTGTGAACGTGCCCGCCTGTGAATTGTAGTGCTGGGGCTCATCTTCTCCATGCCAGCGGGTATTAAGGCCCACAGCAAGGGTAACAGCCATGGCATAAGCGTTTTTGAGGGCAACTGCACTCTCGAGGCCTATCACATCGTTGGTAAGGGAAATGTGGTAATAGGGACGCTGCATAGCCTCCTTCATCATGCGAAGGGCAGCACTGTCCTTGCCGCAGAAGCCAACCTCCGACGGATCCATGAATACCAGTTCATAACTGGTGCAAGGACCGCCTATGGCACATATAGTGCGGTGGATGCCACGCTTGGCCAGTTCACTCTCCCAGTATCCCGGGTAAGACATAAGTGACCCGTCTTCAGTGGCCCTAAGTCCTTTGGTGACGCTCAGGACTGGCATTTCGGGGTCCAGTTTTGTGAGGATTTCCTCCAGGAACCAGTCCACACCGAAAGAAGACACCCCGCCGATTACAAAGTCGGAACCTTGTACAACGTTCTGCCAATCCTTGAAATAATGATAATGGACATTGTCAGGGAAAGGACGGCAGAACTTCTCGTGCTTGTGCGTCTTTATGTAGCCGTCGATTATCTCATCGTCCAGGCAGGTGCCTACGATATGAACATCATTCCCGTTTTCTGCGGCTGGGAAAGCCAGGGCGGAGCCCATCATGCCAGCTCCGAGGATTGTTATTTTCTTTGCCATAGTTCTATGTTTGCGTGCACGTGCACTATGCTGCAAATTTATAACTTTTCTGAATAAAACAAAAATTTTTTTTATTTTTGTAGCGATTTAGGGGTTTTTCGGAGAAATGCATTCCATCAAGGGCAAAGCACCAACTGTATTCGACGTTGTGGAAAAGTCCGGCGTGTCGCGAGGCACGGTAGACCGCGTCCTTTTTGACAGAGGGCGCGTGTCTCAAAAAACACGCGACAAGGTTCTCAAGGCCATCGAAGAACTGGGATATATCCCTAACAGCAATGCCTCCATACTGGCTTCAAGAAAAACCTACCTCATTTCCTGCCTCATTCCCGCATTCAAAGCCGGAGAATATTGGGAGGCCATGTACGAGGGCTTCATCAGTGCTGCAAAAAGCCTGAGGCAAAGAAGCGTCGAAGTACGTATCCACCTGTACGACCAGCGCAATTCGGAGTCTTTCAAGACACTCTCGCAGGAGATACTCTCCGAATCGCCTTCCGGCGTAATCATGAATGCCGTTTTCCGCGAGGAGGTAACCGCATTTGCCTCCGACCTGGAGACCAATAATACGCCTTATGCATTCGTAGATAACAAGATAGATGAGTTGGACTACGTCTTGTATTACGGGGTGGACCCTTCCAAGAGCGGCTCGCTTGGGGCTTTCCTTCTGACAGACCGCACCGACCCGTCCGAGATTGTCCTCGTCCGACTTCAGCGAGACCCTGCTCACCGGGCCGACCCCAACCGCCCCAGAAGGCACGGATTCACGGATTACATAGAGGACAGGTATCCGGAATGCAAGATACACATGGTCACTATTGACCCGGAGGCTCCGGAAACCATATTGGGCACTCTGGAAGAATTCTTCCGCGCACATCCCGGAGTGCATCATGTTGCCATGACTAATTCCCGTATATTCCTGCTGCGGGAATACCTCGAGAAGCATCCCGACCCCAATAGAATAGTAGTAGGTTTCGACGACCTGAAGGAAAACCTCGAATGCCTGAACCGGGGTCTCATAAACTGCCTTGTGACACGTCACATCCCCCAGCAGGCTCACGACGCCCTAAAGGCTTTTGCCGACTGCATTGCCCGCAACGAACGTCCCGAAGTCCGGAACCGCTTCGTCCACATGGACATCCTCACAAGGATGAACACCGACAATTACTGATTCTTTGCCGCGTAGACACGGAATCGCATTCTACAGTATTCTGCTTGTCAACGCGGTTCTGACCTTACCTTTTATATATATAAGGGATACCCTCCCGTGGGCTTGTGCACCCACGCACAAGGGTAGAGGACAGGGCCCGCTGCCGCCATCTGAGCGAAGAACCACCACCCTTTCCCTGTAAGCTGTAGCTACACAGTGGTACCCGAGAGGCGCAATAATCGCTCAAACTGCGTACGCCCAGTACCGCAGGGTACACTACGTACGCGTTTGGGGCCGAAAATGCGGAGCGCGAGTACCTGGCGGCGGACCTGGTCCAATCAGGGCAAAGAAAAAACGAGGGCAACCACACTGGTCACCCTCGTTTAAAGCCAATCAGGCGACTTACTTGTTCTGTAGGATCTGGGCCTGGGCCGCAGCGAGGCGGGCGATAGGCACACGGAAAGGAGAGCAGGATACGTAGTCGATGCCGATGGTGTTGAAGAAGGCGATGGATGCGGGATCGCCGCCGTGTTCACCGCAGATACCGCACATCAGGTTCTCGCGGCGGGTGCGGCCCTTGTCAACACCTATCTTCACGAGCTGGCCCACGGCCTTGGTGTCGATGGTCTGGAAAGGATCGGCATCCAGGATCTTATTGCCGAGATAGTCGCCCATAAAGGTGCCGATATCGTCACGGCTGAAGCCGAAGGTCATCTGGGTGAGGTCGTTGGTACCGAAGCTGAAGAACTGGGCTTCACGGGCCATACGGTCGGCGGTGAGGGCTGCACGGGGGATCTCGATCATAGTACCGAACTGGTAGTCAAGGATCTGGCCGCTCTTGGCCTGGACCTCGGCACGGATCTTCTCGCAGATAGCCTTCTGGAAGCTGAGCTCACGGGCGCTGATGGTCACGGGAATCATAATTTCCGGGTGAGGGTGCAGGCCTTCTTTCTGGAGTTCGGCGGTGGCGGTGAAGATGGCACGGTACTGGGTTTCGGCAATCAGAGGGAAGCTCACGTGCAGACGGACGCCGCGGTGACCCATCATCGGGTTCACCTCGTGGAGGCTCTCACCCCTCTTGTCGATTTCCTGTACGGATACGCCAAGTTCGCTGGCGATTTCCTTCTTCTTGTCCTCGCCCTTGGGAACGAACTCGTGCAGGGGCGGATCCAGCAGACGGAACACCACGGGCTTGCCGTCCATAACGCGGAGGGTCTCCTTGACGGCGGCCTTCATATAGGGCTCCAGCTCGGCCAGGGCGGCTTTGCGCTCCTCGTCGGTGTCGCAGAGGATCATCTTGCGGAGCTTCTGCAGAGGAGTTTCGGAATTGCGGCCGTAGAACATATGCTCGATACGGAAGAGGCCGATGCCCTGGGCGCCGAACTTAAGGGCGCGGGCTGCATCTTCGGGAGTATCGGCATTGGTGCGTACACCAAGCTTGCGGAACTTGTCGCACATACCCATAAACTTGGCGAACAGGGGGTTCTCGGAAGCATCCATCGTGGCGATGGCACCTTCGTAAACCAGGCCCTTGGCGCCGTTGAGGCTGAGGACGTCGCCCTCCTTGAACTTCTTGTCCACACCGGCGAAGCTCACGGTCTTGTCCTTGAAGTTGATCTTGAGGGAGTCGCAGCCAACGATGCAGCACTTGCCCCAGCCACGGGCCACGAGGGCAGCGTGGGAGGTCATACCGCCGCGCTCGGTGAGGATACCCACGGAAGCGTGCATACCGTCGATGTCTTCGGGAGAGGTTTCCTCACGGACAAGGATGCAGCTCTTGCCGGCAGCCTTGTATGCGATGGCGTCCTCGGAGGTGAAGACAATCTGACCTACGGCACCGCCCGGAGAAGCGGGAAGACCCTGTGCAAGCACTGCGGCCTTCTTCTCGGAAGCGGGATCCAGGATGGGGTGCAGGACCTCGTCCAGCTGGGCGGGAGCGACCCTCATCACGGCGGTCTTCTCATCGATCAGACCTTCCTCTACCATATCCACTGCCATCTGGAGGGCAGCCAGGCCGGTGCGCTTGCCGATACGGCACTGCAGCATCCACAGCTTGCCTTCCTGGATGGTGAACTCGATGTCCTGCATATCCTGGAAGTGGTCTTCGAGGGCCTTGCGGATATCGTCCAGTTCCTTGTAAACCTCGGGCATAGCCTTTTCCAGGGATGCCAGGTTCTTGTTCTTTTCGCTCTTGGTGGCCTCGTTCAGGGGGTTCGGGGTGCGGATGACAGCGACCACGTCCTCGCCCTGGGCGTTGAGGAAGCATTCACCGTAGAACTTGTTGTCACCGTTGGACGGGTTGCGGGAGAAGGCGACGCCGGTGGCGGAAGTCTCACCCATATTGCCGAACACCATGGACTGGACGTTGACGGCCGTGCCCCAGTCATCGGGAATCTTCTCGATGCGGCGGTAGGCGATGGCGCGCTTGCCGTTCC
>JAGCYC010000093.1 GCA_017961015.1 Bacteroidales bacterium
CAATGCCCTGATAGCCATCTCACAGGCCTCCGAAACCCTCTGCATCCTGCTTATCCCCTTCTTTATGAAGAGGTTCGGCATTAAGAAAGTAATGCTTATCTCGATGTTCGCCTGGGTACTGCGTTTCGGTCTCTTCGGCCTCGGCGATCCCGCAATGCCGGGTGTCCTGCTCTTTGTCCTGAGCTGCATCGTCTATGGTATGGCCTTCGACTTCTTCAACATCTCCGGTTCCCTCTACGTGGAGCAGAATGCACCCCGTGACATACGTTCCAGCGCCCAGGGCCTGTTTATGATGATGACCAACGGATTCGGTGCAACCATCGGAACCCTTGCCGCAGGTGCCGTAGTTGATGCTTTCCACGTGGTGGATCCTCAAAATCCCCAGATGCAGAACTGGCCCAGCGTATGGTATGTGTTCGCAGGATACGCACTTGTGGTAGCCATACTGTTCTGGATACTTTTCAAAGACCCTCAGCGTAAGACCGCGTAGCGGGGCCTTTTTTCGACGATACTTCCCCCACCCCTTCAGAGGGCGCCTCCGAAAGGCAGGCTATGTTTCTGAGGCGGGTGGGGGTAGTTTCGTACCTCATATCAAAACAGCCGGCTATGCTCTTTTTCCCCACTTTTAAAAAGGATGTCACATAGTTGCTGTCGAAGCCCAGCTGTTTCAGGCTCATAAGGTCTATGGACTTTATACCCATTTTGTAAAGGCGCCAGAGAATATTCCGGTTGCGCTCCAGCCTTGAGTTCGCTTTTTCGCGGAAACGCTGCCAGGAAGCCTGCTTCTTCTGGTTGTGCCAGGCATTTTTGCAGTCTTCGCAGCAGAAGATGCGGTCGCTCCTCCCTGTCCCGTAGACTATGGGATCACCGCAGTTAAGGCATTCGTTACTCTCTTTTATACTCAGTTCCTTGTAGACCATCACTTTTTTTTCTGCAAAACTGGCTTCCGTCAGGCAAAACTCCAAGCATCATAAAAAACAAAAGTGAAAAAATTTCTGTTTTGTGGCTTTGATAAAAAACGCTGCCGATAAAAAACGCAGCGGCTCTCCGTGAGATATTTTAAGATGGCCGATAAAAAAGGCACAATCCCGATAAAAAACAAAAAAACTTGCATCCTGCGGCCCTCTGTGGCTGTTTTTTCGAAAAATTCCTGCTTTACTTTGCATCGGCCGTCTCCGGAAGCGCGCCCGTGGGTCCCGGCCGTCAGGTATAATTTAAATATGTAAAGTCAATGGAATTTTTAAACAAACTGGAACTCAAGGGTGTCGTCGGCCGGGCCGATGTGAACACCTACAACGGCACCGCCGTGTGCAACTTGTCGGTAGTTACCGAATACAGTTGCCGCGACAAGGACGGCAATCCTGCGGTGGAGACCAATTGGTTTAATGTGTCGGCCTGGGAGGGCCGTGGAATGCCCGATCTCTATCAGATCAAAAAAGGCTGCTGGGTAGCCGTAAAAGGCCGTCTCCGCCAACGCCGCTATACCACTCAGGAGAATGAGGAAAAACAGACCACGGAAGTGATCGCACGCAGCCTGGAGATTATTCCGCGAGAGGAAGGAGACGAGCATCCTCAACCCCAGAGGGACTATTAGGCTATGCGCAGGAGCTGTCTGATACTGCTCTGTGCCCTGCTGCTGGAGCCCAGCTGTTCACCTGTCTCGCACCTTAGGCAGGTAAGGCGTTCGCAACTCAGCGCACAGCTCTCCCTTGCCGATGAGGCTCCCCTCCCGGATATGGTGGCGGCCGATACGCCCAAGCGGGATACGCTGCTGGTAGAGGACCCGGACGGGAAAACCCTTATCCTGATGAAGGCGGTGCGTGACGAAAGCGGGGAGATGGTGGCCACCGATGTCATAGATGCCGCGAGGGTGACGGCCCGTTTCCGCAATGTGGCGGAGCGCGGCGGCTCGGTGGATCTCCGTTTCCAGGTTCTGGTACCCTCCAAAATGCAGGACAGCAGGTGGCAGCTCCGCTTTTTCCCTCTTCTGGAAGTACTGGGCGACACTCTTGAACTGGACCCCTTGCTCATCACCGGAGCGGCATACCGCAAGGCCCAGCTCAAGGGCTATCAGCAGTACCAGCGCTTCCTGGACTCTATAGTCAGGGATTCCCTGCACTTTGTGAACCGGGGGCAGCTGGAACTCTTCCTGAAGCGCAACCTCCCCCAGATTTACCGCTACAGGACCGATTCCACTGCGGTATCGGACGAAGAGTTCGCCTCCAGTTTCGGGGTTACCGAGAAGGCTGCCCTGGAGCACTATACGAACGAGCTGGTAATACGCTGGAACCGGCGTAAGCTGCTCAGGCGTGAGAAAGTGTTCCGCCGCCTTGTCAAGTCTCCCATACTGGAGGATGGACTCCGTCTGGATACCGTCATCGCCACCGCTTCCGGAGATTTCTCCTACGAGTATGTCCAGAGGCTGAAAGTACGGCCGCGGCTCAGAAAGGCCAGCGTGATACTCTCAGGCGCCATATTCGAGGAGGACCGGCAGATTTACTCGATACCCGTGAGCGAAGCGCTTACCTTCTATATAAGTTCGGTGAGCGGTCTGTACGAAGACAGGATAAGATACAAGACTCAGATCGTGGAAAGGCAGCTGCAGGCAAACACCGCCTGCTACGTGGAATTTGCCCAGGGACGTCACGAGGTGGATTCCGAGCTTGGAAACAATCCGTCGGAACTGTCCAGGATAAGGCGGAACCTGTCGGACCTGATCGAAAGCAGGACGCTTGTCATGGACTCCATAGTCGTTTGTGCATCCTGCTCACCAGAAGGTGCTTATGCGAGTAACCGGAAGCTTTCCATCAAGAGGTCCGAAGCGATATCGGCCTATCTTGGAAGGTATCTCCGCTTCCTTCAGGATTCCATCAGGGCACAGAGGGGAATGATGATATCGGCCGATGAATCCTTCACTGCCGAAGAGCCCCGGTCCATACGTTTCCTGCCCCGCCAGGACGCCGAGAACTGGCGTATGCTGGATGCGCTTGTGCAGGAGGACGGCGGCATCCCCGAGTCTGATAAGGAGCAGTACCTGACGATACGCAGGGAGGCCGATCCCGACCGCCGTGAAAAGAGGCTCCAGGGACTGGGCAGTTACCGCTACCTCCGAACCCGGCTGTACCCGAGGCTCCGGACAGTCCGCTTCGACTTCTATCTTCACCGCAAGGACATGGTGAAGGACACGATCCATACCACAGTGGTGGATACGGCCTACATGGAAGGGCTCGGAGCAATCAGGGACAGGGATTACCGGAAAGCGGTGGAACTGCTCAGGCCCTACGGGGACTACAACACGGCCGTGGCCTACTGCGCCCTGGACTACAATGCATCGGCCATGTCCATCCTGGAAGGCCTGCCCGAAAGCGACAAGGTGCTGTATCTGAAGGCCCTGCTCTATGGCCGCAGGGGGGACGAACAGAATGCGGTGAAAGCCTACCTGAGGGCCTGCCGCATGAATCCCGCCTTTATTCACAGGGGCAATCTTGACCCCGAAATATCACAGTTGATAAAGAAATACAATATTGAACTTCAAAATGAAACAGACTGATATCCTTATATTTGCGGCCTGCCTTGCCCTGGCCGCCTGCAACAAAAGCCTCGCCCCCGCTGCGATGCCTGAGCCGGAGACCCCTTCCGCCGATGTGAATCTGAACATAGTGACCGAAGGGGCCGGTGCCACCCGTTCGGCCGATACGGCCCATCTGGATTTCGAGCGATATGTGAACGACTTCGACCTCAAGGTGTTCAGGGGCGGCTTTATAAACCACACTTACAGCCAGAGCGGGACATCCCCGTTCAGTCTCAAGCTGCTCGCGGGCAACCTTTCCTTCCACGCCTTTGCAAACGTCCCGGACTCAATATTCGAGGGGGTGAGCACCGAATCGGCATTGGACGATGCCCTGCTTCCCTTTTCGCAGGCAAACTCGACCACTGCGCTTGCCATGTGCTGCACGGTGAGCAAGGCAGTGATGCCCGGTCAGGATAACAGCGTGAGCCTGGAACTGGAACGCATGGTGTCGCGAATCTCGCTTCAGGGCGTTCAGAGCGCACTTCCCGAAGTGCTCGGGACATTCACCCTCCAGTCGGCCTACCTGGCCGATATCCCCTCCCACTGCCACATGGACATGACTGCCGACAACAGCCAGCTCCTCAATCCCATTGCTACCCCTCTGACATCGGCATCGGCCAGCGCGGCGGGGGGCCTTACATGGCAGAGTTCAGCAACTGCTCCTTCCGTAAGCGCACCCTGGCGCCTGTACTGCTATCCCGGGAACCAGGTCAAGCTCATCCTGGTGGCAAAGGTGGGCTCCACAACCACGTACTATACCATTCCAATGGGGAACCTGCTACACAACAAGAGTTATTCGGTGAATGCACTTATTACCAACATGGGTACCTCCACCCCCGATCCCGATCCTGTTTCGCACAACGTAAGCGCCTCCATAAGCGTGGCCGACTGGGTCCAAGGAGCCGAAATAAACGAAACCATCTAGCAATGAAAGACCGGGTTCCTGCAGTGGCTGCGGCTGCCCTCCTATGGCTCTGCGCCTGTTCCATAAAAGAGCCCCGCGAGCTCTGTCCCTGCATTGTGGAAGTCGATCTGAGCGCCTTCAGCGAGCGGGCTCACAGGCTGAGCGTTGACTTGGGCGGGCTGCATCTGGAGAGGGATTTCCAGGATGGAGACAGCCTCCTGCTCGTGCTGCGGCGGCCCCGGCTGGGCCTGGTCCCCCTTACCGTCTGGGCAGGTGGAGAAAAGATGCAGCTCAGGGGACGCACCCTTACTGTCGGAGCCCTCGGCGGCTGCGATTCGGTATTCGTGGAGAACGTGGTCCTGGATACTGACGGCGAGATATGCAGGGTAAGGCCTATTCCCCGTAAACAGTTTGCAAACGTATGGCTCCAGCTGATTCCGGAAGAGGAGGATCCGCCGGGTATATCCTACCGGATACGGAGCGACTGCAACGGGATAATCCTGGACAGCTCAAAACCCGCTTCCGGCCCGCTGGAACTGCCTCTTGACAGCGAGGGACCACGTTTCCTCTTCCGTCTTCCCAGGCAGTCGGAGGATGCTGCCCTTGTCCTTGAATCCCTGCTTCCGGACGGCAGTGTCCAAAGCTATCCGCTGGGAAACTGGATACTGGAAGCCGGGTATGACTGGAACGCCCGTGATCTGGATGACATAGCCGTGGGTATGGACCTGTACGATGGCAGCTTCACCGTTTCGGTGCTCCCCTGGTCGGAAGGCAAGAACATTACGGAAACTATATGAAAAACCGCAGCAGATGGCTCTCTGCTGCGGTTTATTTGTGGAGGTGAGCGGACTCGAACCGCTGTCCAAACGTCGCGCCCGGCGGCTTTCTACACGCTTATCCGTCCTTTGGTTTTAGACGGCAGCCTGCCGGAAGGCGGGCGAACTGCCGCTTAGCCTTTATGTCTTAGCCGGCTGTAAAGGCGTGGACCGGAGCAGCCTCAAATGGATGATACCCCTTTGGGGGCCCTTAAGAGGCGGAAGGGCCGAGGGATACTCGTCGGCGGCGCAGCCTTGGCGTCGCGGATTAAGCTAATTGCCTTGGGCTAATTAAGCAGCGAGTGCATAGTTGTTGTTGGCAACTGATTTTTCGGAATCTGAGATTAACGGGCTAGCTTCCGACGCCCGGCGTGCTTACCGTCCGACACCGGCGCTGTCAAAACCAAAACACCCCCGTCGAACGATGGTGCAAAGATAGTCATTCCGCTGTTAAAAAACAAGGATTCAGCGCTCTATATCGGGCAAAAAACGCCTTGCGCCTATATACCTGATCTGGAAATAGGGGTTGTTTGCATCTTCTTCTACCACCCCTTTTGAGACCGAAGCGTGGATAAAACGGAAACTTCCCCTTTCCTCGTCCACGAAAACAACTATTCCCACGTGGCCGATATCCCTTACACCGGCCCTCTTGCCGAAGAAAACCAGGTCTCCGCACTGAAGTTCACCGTACGAAGGGACCTCCCTCCCCTCCCGGAACTGGGCCTGTGAATACGGAGTTATGCTGTAGCCGAAATGGGCGTAGACATAGCTGGTATAGCTGGAGCAGTCAAAGGCGGAAGGCCCTCTTGCCCCAAGTTTGTACGGAGTTCCGGTGAAACTGCGGGCATAGGCTATGAGTTCCCTGGCCGTATCTTCCGGCCCTGGCGCTTTCTGAGCCGCTGCGGTTTTGGCCGCTTCGGGGGCCTTTTCCTTTACTGCCGCATTGCCCCTAACGCGGTCGATGGAGTCCAGCACGGCCTTCGCACGCTCCCGTGAAGCGGCAATGTCGCTGGAATCCACAAGAGGCAGGATGACGGGTGCCGCACTCTGCTTTGCAGCTTTCCTGGACGTGCCGCACGAAGTGGCCGCGGCAAGCGACAGCACTATGCACAGATATGCGGGAAAATGCCTCATCCTCTGCAAAGTTAGCATTTTCCGCAAAAATCATAGCGAACGGAGCATTTTTTCTATGCATCGGCGTTTCTGCTCATTGTCCGGATGTACGTAAAGGTCCATAGTGGTCCTGATGGAGGCGTGCCCCAGTATGGCCGAAAGCGTCTTGTAATCGCAGCCTGATTCCACGCAGCGTGTGGCGAAACTGTGCCTGAGTCCGTGAAACCGAACCTTTGGAAGCCCCAGTTTTTTTGTAAGACGTCCGTAATAGGCCCGGTAACTCCTGGCTTCGGCGGGATCATCGGCATTGGAAACGATGTATGTCTCCGGATGCATCATCCGCTTGTAGGCTTTCAGTATTCTCATCAGTTTCCCCGTAATTGGAACGTCCCTGATCGAGGTGGATGTTTTGGGGAGCCCTATTATCCGCTCACCGGAGTTCTCCCCTCCGTACAGCCTTTGTACTGTCTTCCTGACGTGTATCAGCCTTCCCTCCGTATCCACATCCTTCCATTGCAGGCCGATAACCTCCCCTTGCCTCATTCCGGTGCACAGGCATATAAGAAGCCCCAGGTTACGGCTGTCCATATGGCTGGTCAGATAGGCGCAGAATTCCTTGTGCTGCTGGCGGTTAAGACTGCTGATATGTTCGGAATTGCAGGCCGGACCGCTCCAGCGGAGTTTTATTTCGGCCATCGGCAATCCCTGACTTATCCACCTTTGACGGATAAGCATCTTAAGAACCACGATGCATATCTGTATCGTGCTGAAACTCAGTCCTTCGGCCAATTTGTCCGAGATGAATTCCTCTATCCCTGCCTGGCACAGCTGCGACTCGCTCCGGAAATACGGGAGGATGTAGATGCGAAGGATGTTTGAATACAGGCTCAGGCTGGATGGTTTGAGCAGCTGCTGCTTCTGAGCCAGGAAGGCAGCGGCATCGTCGCTTAAGCAGTTTTTCATATCCAGGTATAGGTTTTTGGCAAATATGATAATAATTTTTTGTATATTTGTGTGTTTATTGTGCCGTTGTACTAGAATAATGAAGATTGCTTGTCTTTTCCCCGGTCAGGGGTCCCAGTTCCCGGGTATGGGAAAAACATCTTTTGAAAGCTCGCCTGAGGCCCGCCGTCTGATGGAAAGGGCCAACGAGGTACTTGGTTTCCGTCTTACGGACATTATGTTTGAAGGCAGTGCCGATGATCTCAGGCAAACCCGGGTGACCCAGCCGGCAATCTTCCTTCACAGCGTAGCACTTGCCCTCACCCATCCCGAAACAGTCCCTTCTGCCGTTGCCGGACATTCGCTCGGAGAGTTTTCGGCCCTTGCGGTCGCAGGAGCCCTGGAATTCGAGGATGCCCTCACCCTTGTGAGCATACGTGCCAATGCTATGCAGCGCTGCTGCGAGGCCACTCCCGGTTCTATGGCCGCCGTCATCGGCCTGGCCGACGATATCATAGCCGATATCTGCGCCCAGGTTCCCGGAACGGTGGTCCCGGCCAATTTCAACTGCCCCGGCCAGGTGGTCATCTCCGGGCAGGAGGCTGCGGTAAATGAAGCCTGTGAGCGTCTCAAGGCCGCCGGGGCCAGGCGTGCCCTCCCCCTTCCGGTGAGCGGAGCCTTCCACTCCCCGCTTATGGAAGCGGCCCGCGAGGAGCTTGCTCACGCGATTGACGCTGCGCCTTTCAAGGCCCCGCGCTGTCCCGTATACCAGAATGTATCGGCCAGTCCCCAGACAGACCCCGAGATTATCAGGGAACAGCTGCTTGCACAGCTCACCTCCCCGGTGCGCTGGACCCAGACGCTGAGGGCCTTCGACGCCGACGGCTTCGCGGATTTCGTGGAGATCGGCCCCGGAAACGTGCTGCAGGGGCTTGTGCGCCGCACACTTCCCGAGGCATCCGTACAAGGAATATCTGAATAAAACCTATCATAACTACCACATTCATTATGGCTAAAGAAAAGAAATTCATCACCTGTGACGGTAACTACGCAGCATCCAGCATTGCGTATCTGTTCAGCGAACACGCCGCCATCTATCCTATTACGCCCTCGTCCACAATGGCCGAGAACGTGGATGAATGGGCCGCCCACGGCAAACTGAACCTCTGGGGCGAAAAAGTCCGCGTGACCGAAATGCAGAGCGAGGGCGGTGCCTCCGGCGCCGTTCACGGTTCCCTCCAGGCAGGTGTACTCACTTCTACTTTCACGGCATCCCAGGGCCTGCTCCTGATGATACCCAACATGTACAAGATCGCCGGCGAAATGCTGCCCACCGTATTCCACGTGAGCGCACGCGCCCTGGCAAGCCACGCCCTTTCCATCTTCGGTGACCACCAGGATGTGATGGCCTGCCGCCAGACCGGCTTTGCGATGATAGCCTCCGGCTCCGTCCAGGAAGCCCAGGACATTGCAGCAGTGGCTCATCTGTCCACTATCAAGAGCAGCATTCCTTTCGTGCACTTCTTCGACGGCTTCCGCACCTCGCACGAAATCCAGAAGATCGAAGCCCTGGACGAGGACGCCCTCCGCGATATGGTATCCGTAAAGGCCCTCGCACGCTTCCGTGAGCGTGCCCTTAATCCCGATGCTCCAGTGACCCGCGGTACTGCCCAGAACGGCGATGTGTACTTCCAGGGCGTGGAAACCCGCAACCAGTACTATGATGCGGTTCCCGATATCGTAGCCCGTTATATGGGTGAGATAAGCGAGCTTACCGGCCGCAGCTACCGTCCCTTCGAATACTATGGTGACCCCACCGCCGAAAACATCATCGTGGCAATGGGCTCCGTTACCGAGACCATCAAGGAAACCATCGACTATCTTGCCGGCCGCGGCCGCAAGTACGGTCTCATCACCGTCCACCTCTACCGTCCCTTCAGCGACAAGTACTTCTTCAGCGTACTGCCCAAGAGCGTCCGCCGCATAGCCGTGCTTGACCGCATCAAGGAGCCCGGAGCAGTCGGCGAGCCCCTGTTCACCGATGTCAAGGCCATTTTCCAGGGCAAGGACCAGAACGTGCTCATCGTAGGCGGCCGCTACGGCCTGTCCTCGAAGGACACCACTCCCGCCCAGATCGTTTCCGTCTTCGACAACCTGGATGCCCGCGAGCCCAAGGCCGATTTCACCATCGGCATCGTGGACGACGTCACCTTCAAGAGCCTTCCCATCAAGAGCGAGGTTTCCATCGTGAAGCCCGGCACCACTGAGTGCAAATTCTACGGCCTCGGCTCTGACGGTACTGTGGGCGCCAACAAGAATACCATCAAGATCATCGGTACCCATACGGACCTCTACAGCCAGGCATACTTCGACTACGATTCCAAGAAATCCGGCGGTTACACCTGCTCCCACCTCCGTTTCGGCAAGCAGCCCATCAAGGCCCCCTACCTGGTGAACACGCCGGACTTCGTGGCCTGCCACGTCCCTTCATACCTCAAGAAGTATGATGTCCTCAAGGGCATCAAGGAAGGCGGCACCCTCCTCCTTAACTCCCTCTGGGACGAGGAAGAGACCATCAAGAACATCCCTGACAACGTGAAGGCAGTCATCGGCCGCAAGCACATCAAGGTCTACATCATCAACGCAACCAAGATCGCCGCGGAAATCGGCCTTGGAGGACGCACCAACACCATCCTCCAGAGCGCCTTCTTCAAGATCACCGGCATCATCCCTTACGAGGACGCCGTGAAGTATATGAAGGACGCAATCGTCAAGTCCTACGGCAAGAAGGGTGAGAACGTGGTTAATATGAACTACGCTGCAGTGGACCGTGGCGGCGAATACACAGAGATCAAGGTTCCCGCCGAGTGGGCAAACCTCACCGCCAAGTTCGAGAACCCCAACAAGGAGCGTCTGGCTCCCGCCTTCGTGAAGGACATTGCCGATATCGTCAACGCCCAGGCCGGAGACACCCTCCCCGTGAGCGCCTTTATGCCCTACGCAGACGGCACAATGCCCGCAGGAACCGCGGCATTTGAAAAGCGCGGCGTTGCAGTGACCGTTCCCACCTGGGATGCAGAGAAATGTATCCAGTGCAACAACTGCGCATTCGTCTGCCCTCACGCAGCAATCCGTCCTTTCCTTCTCACGGAAGAGGAAGCCGCAAAGGTTCCCGCCTCTCTCAAGCTCGCACAGGGCAAGGCCAACCTCAAGGATTACAAGTACGCCATCGCCGTCTCCGTCGACGACTGCACCGGCTGCGGCAACTGCGTCGACGTCTGCCTTGCCAAGCCTGAGAAGGCCCTCAGTATGGTTCCTTACATCAACGACACCGCAGAGCAGGCCAACTTCGACTACCTTAACAAGAAGGTGGGTTACAAGGAGTATGTGGACAAGATGGCCAATATGCAGAACAGCCAGTTCGCACAGCCTCTGTTCGAGTTCTCCGGCGCCTGCGCAGGTTGCGGCGAGACTCCCAACATCAAGACCATCACCCAACTCTTTGGAGACCATATGATGATTGCAAACGCCACCGGTTGCTCCTCC
>JAGCYC010000094.1 GCA_017961015.1 Bacteroidales bacterium
CCGAAATAGCCCATTACTGCTTCCAGGATGGAAGCGCATTCGGGCGAAGTTTCCAAAGGGAATCCGAAGGCTGCCGTACGGTAGCCTTTTCCTTCATATACCACCGCCGCAGGGATGCGGTTGCCGCTGTAGCGCAAAATTACCGAACTCTTGCTGCCTGCGGGCTGTATCCCGTCGGGGTTTTCCACGCGGTAGATGCTTTCGCTCAGCTCCCTCTGGTAAGTGGCGCCCTGCAGCGGGACGGGAGAACCTTCTGCCGGAAGCAGCTTTCCGCTGTTGTCGCCGAAGTTGGTCACCCAGCTGTAGCCCAGCACTTCCTTTATGAAGCGTCTTACCGATTCGGGCGCGCGTTCCACGGGATATATGCGGTCCCAGGCGTCGGTGCCTATGTAAGCCCCGGAAATGAGCACGGAACCGCCGGCGTCGGTAAAGCTGCGGATGGCTTTCATAAGCTCGGGGGTGAAGATTCCGTAGCGGTCGGCCATACGTCCGCTGCCCATTCTGGTGCGTACCTGCTTGCCGCAGACAAGATCCAGGGCGAAGGCTCCGTCGAGGGCTCCGTCAAAGGCCAGGGCCGATGAGGAAGCAACGCTGAAACCCATCCCCAGAAGAGCCCCGGCGTGCTTGGAAACAAAGTCGAAGCTGTTTCCGGCGATGCGTTTTCCTGCCTCGGAATCATAGCAGCCGCCGAAGCCGGGATTGTCGTCGTCGGTCCAGATGGCGCTGCGGTCAAACTGGTTCACGCTGCCTGCGAAGAGTATGTCCTTCCCCCAGGGTACTCCGCCGTCCAACTGGTCCAGGAAGCCAGCATAGCCCGGGGAATCGAACCAGGCCGGGGCCGATACCCTGGTGAAATCGTTCACTACCAGCACCTTGCCCCGCGACTGTTCAGGAATGCCCATGGAGAGGATCTCGGAAGGGAAACTCATTCCGCCCTCGTTGCAGGCAACTATCCTGTAACTGTGCAGTTTGCCCTTTTCCAGGGGCAGGCGTATGGTGGTGGAGTTGCAGCGGACCCCCTTGTCAAAGGCTCCGTCGCCTATCCTGGTCTGTACAAGATACCAGTCCGGAGATGCGGTGCTTTCCAGGCTGTCGGGAGTGGCGGCCCAGCTAAGAATGGCATTGTCGCCGTCCAGCGAGGCCTTGAAGGAATTTACCGGCAACGGCTGCACAACGTAGCGGCAGCCGTAGCGGGCGCTCAGGTATTTGAGTATTCCCTTATAGACGGCACGGCTGGCGCAGAAGCGGAAGGCCGGGTCCAGGCCGTAGCGCATATCGGCAAAATTCTGGTGCGAGAGCAGCTCCAGCAGCATTCCGGGGACTCCGGTAGTGCGGGATTCGCTGTATGAACGGTCCCAGGTCTGGCGCCTGGACCACTGGGGCTCGAAGCCTGCCCTCAGGTCATTCACTATCTGCGACTGCACCTGGTCGCACAGGAGTCGTCCGTGCATACGGGAACTGCCGTCGGGCAGCTTGTCGGAGTTGTCGCACATCAGGGTGTAGATGGCGAGGGTGCCCACTATGGAGTCGTTGGGGGTGATGCCGGCGTCGGTGTGGAAAGCCAGGGAAAGGTCGAAGGGGATGCCCCTGCCCTTTGCCGCAGGATTCACCCTGGAGCCGCCGGAGAGTTCCTGCACCCACTTCCCGCGACCTGCGAAATCCTTGGTATAGTCGTTGTCCCAGTCGTCGAAGAACTGCATATCCACCCCGTTCCACTGCATCTGGTAAAGGGCGCCTTCCACATAGGCGGGAAGGCCGGAGGTGCTGCCGTTGCGGACCACCTTTCCCATACCTCCTCCGAAGCGGACGGCATCGGCCGATACGACCGTTCCCGCAGGGCTTTCGCTGCTAAGTTCCACCGAGCCTTCATCTTCGAATTGGAAGGTACCCAGGTATATCCAGGTCCCTCCGCCCATCTTCTGGTTGACTTTCAGCCGGGTTTCGCCGCCAAGGTGCTTCACCGTGTAGCGGGCTTCGCTGCTGCTTTCGGGGAAGCTGGGATAGGTTACATATACGGCATATTCTCCCTTCTGGGGGATGGGGGCTGTCCATACCGCGGTGGAACGCCTGCGGTGAGGGGTGGCTTCGGCCTTCCTGGCAGTGCCGGCGCCGAAGGGCGTTTCGTAGTCGGTGTAAGTCTCGCTGATATCGGCAAAACCGGGGCCTGCGGCCGTCCAGCTGCCGATTTCACGATAACTTCCCTTGCGGCGCAGGAGGCCTTCCCGGGGGGCGATGAAGGAGGGGTCGTTGTCGCATACTACCTCGTAGGGCTGGATGTCGCGCTCCCTCGGGGTGAGCACTACGGCTCCGGCGTTTTCCAGCATCGGGATAAGGAAGGGTATGACGAAACTCTGGGTGAAGAGGTCTTCGCAGGTGCGGTGGTTGCAGGCCCGCTGCCATTCCCATCGGCCCGTCTTAACTTCGTAATAGCGGCCGTGGCTTTGCCAGAGGGCTATGTGGCGGTTCTCCAGGCCCTTCGGGAAATGCTGCTCCCGCTGCAGCAGGGGAGGAGTCTTGCGGCCGGGGTCATCGGCACTGAGGCTGGTCTGAGCGGGTTTTCCGTCGCTGGTGAGCTCCGGCATAGGCAGGGCGTCCAGGCTCTGGCGCTTAGCGTATATCTCCCCGAACTTGTAGGTTCCCATAAGGGGCGTGTACAGCTCCTTCATCAGTTTCTCGAACCAGGGGACGTCGGCCTTGCGCCAGGGGAAGTCCGAAAGCTCCTGCGAGAAGTAAAAGTCCAGCTTGTGACCGCGTATTAGCACCTTGTCCAGCCTGACGGTGGTATAGACTCCGCTCCGCTGGACAAAGGCCCTGCTGAGGGAATCGGTGGCGGCGGCGAAGTCCTGCACACGGGGTTTCTGCGCCCCGGCCCGGAAAAGGCAGGACAGCAGGATCATAAGGCAGAGAAGGGCTCTTTTCATCGCTTCTGTTTTACTCTGTCCACAATATAGACTATTATGCAGCTGATGCTGATTGCCAGGATATCGGCCGTGGCGTCCTTGGGATCGGAGACGCGGTAGGTGGTAAAATGGCCCTGGGCCCATTCGCTTGCATAGGCCAGGGCAATGCCGCTGATGAAGGTCAGGAGTACGAAGAGGATGCTCTGCCAGCGTTTTTCGGTATGCTTGTCAAAGGCCAGGAAGCAGAGCAGGGGGTAGGGCAGGAACATCAGGAAGTGGACCACTTTGTCCGTGGGGATACCCAGGAAGCTGCGGCTCACAGAGGGGAACCTGCCGAAATTGCCCAGGCACAGGAAGGCCACTGCGGCAAGATACAGCAGTAGCAGCAGTCTGAACAGTATGCGGCTTTTCCGGCCCATTGGGAAGCTATTTCAGGATAAGTGTGCCGAAGCAGGCGGGAACGTGGAAATCAGGTTTGGGCGTATCCACGGGATTCCAGCTCACGAAGTGGGGATGGGCGCTCTTGTCGCCGCATTTGTAGAAATTGGCACTGATGCTCTCGGGCAGATTGTCGGGATCTATGCCGATAAGGCCGAAGGGAATCACCACTGCCACCCTCCAGGTGAAGACTCCGCCCTCGAACTCCTGCGGGCCCTCGACTGAGCTGATTCTCAGGATCTTTTCCATCTGGGAGGGGCTGCGTTTCTTGCGGCCTTCGCGTGCGGGTCCGTAGCAGGCGAGTATCTTTCCCAGGGGATTGATTTCGAAATTGTAGTAGTCGTCGGTGGAGGGGTCCTTTACGAAGAACTCCACACAGCTGTCTTCCCACTGGCGGCCGTTGTCCTTGAGGTTCTGTGCGCGAAGATCCAGCCCGCTCACCCTGAAATCCACTACCAGGGAGTCCTCGCTGCGGGCAATGCGGCCGGCGCAGATGGGGGCGTAGGGCCATTCGGCGGGCCAGTTCACTTCATTCACGTCGAAGCGCGCGCCGTACAGTTCGAGGGCGCTGTCCAGGTCCAGGTTTTCGAAATCGGCCTTGGGTACTCGCAGGGTCTTTGTCATAGGGCTTGCATATCGTTAAGTTTCTTGTAGTAGCCTCCGAGGGCTATGAGCTCCTCGTGGCGGCCGCGCTCCACGATGCGTCCGTCCTGCATCACCACTATCTCATCGGCATTCTTGATGGTGGAAAGACGGTGGGCGATGGCTATGGTGGTGCGGGAACTCATCAGGCGGTCCAGGGCATCCTGAACCAGGCGCTCGCTTTCGGTGTCCAGGGAGGCGGTAGCCTCGTCCAGGATCAGGATGGGAGGGTTCTTGAGGATGGCGCGGGCGATCGAGAGCCTCTGGCGCTGTCCGCCGGAGAGTTTGGCGCCGCGGTCACCGATCTTGAACTGGTAGCCGCCTTCCTTCTCCATTATGAAGTCGTGGGCGTTGGCAATCTTTGCGGCAGCTATCACCTGCTCCTCGGTGGCGCCTTCCACGCCGAAGGCTATGTTGTTGAAGATGGTGTCGTTGAACAGGATGGGATCCTGGTTCACATTGCCCATCAGCTCGCGAAGGTCCTTCACGGCAAGGTCGCGTACATCTATTCCGTCAATAGTGATACGGCCTCCGGTCACATCCCAGAAACGGGGGATCAGGTCCACCAGAGTGGATTTTCCGGCTCCGGATTCACCCACTATCGCTATCATCTTGCCGTGGGGGATGGTCATATTCACATCCTTGAGTATCTGGCGTGAGGCGTCGTAGGCGAATTCAACATTCTCGAGGCGTATGGCATCCTTGAAGCTGGAGATGTGCAGGGGCTTTTCGGGATCCTTGATGGGATTGTCGGCCTCCAGGATCTTGTTTATGCGCTCCATCGAAGCAAGGCCCTTGGGGATGCCGTAGGTGGCGCGGGAGAGTTCCTTGATGGGCTCTATCACAGAGTACAGGATAACCATAAAGAAGATGAACTGGGAGGCGTCCATAAACTTGCCGCCCAGGAGGCTCTTACCGTGGATGATCATTGCACCGCCCACGAAGAGCACTATCATTATCATCACGGTGCCAAGCAGTTCGCTCACGGGATGGGCGCTGGCCTGGCGGGTTCCCACGCGGTTCAGCTTGCGCCTCATTTTGTCGGTCACCGACTCGAAGCGGCGGTTCATACGTTTTTCGGCGTTGAAGGCCTTGATTATGCGCAGGCCTCCGAGGGTTTCGTCCACCTGGGACATAGTGTCGCTCCAGAGGACCTGGGCTTCGGCCGATGCTCTTCTGAGCTGCTTGCCGATAATGCTCATTATCCAGATGAAGGTGGGGGCGAAGACCACGGTGAAGGCGGTCATCTCGGGGCTGAGGAACAGCAGCAGGCCGAAGTAGAACACTATCAGGATGGGGTCCTTGATGAACATTGCGATGGACGCGGTGATGGAATTCTCCACCACGGAGACGTCGCCGCTTATGCGGGCCACGATGTCACCCTTGCGCTCCTCGGAGAAAAAGCCGATGGGAAGCTGCAGTATCTTCCTGTAAATCTGCACCCTGATGTCGCGTACGATGCCCGTGGAAATGGGGATCATCACGGCGTTGGAGCCAAAGTAGCAGCTGGTCTTCAGGATGGTGAACAGTATCATAAAGCAGATGAGCAGCAGCAGGGCGTTCAGTGGGCCGTGGAGGCTGGAGAAACTTGCCACATAGTAGTAGAAGTTGTTCACCAGCGTGTCCTTGAAATTGGAGTCGGGGCTGCCCCAGGGAATGAACGAATACACTGTATTGTCCACCTTGAACAGGATGTTCAGCAGGGGTACCAGGATGGCGAAGGAGAAGATATTGAAAACGGCCGACAGCATGTTCAGGATAACGGATCCGAACAGGTAGCCTTTGTAGGGAGAGGCATACTGCCTCATCATCTTTAAAAAGTCGCGCATAATTGTGCAAAATTAACGATTATTCCCCACTTATCCAAAGCTGCAGCCCGGCCTTATACCAAATATTTTGTGTACCTTTGCAAGGTATGACAGCACAGGAAGTCTTGCGCGAATACTGGGGCTACGAAAGCTTTCGCCCTATGCAGGAGGAGATCATTGCCGATGCCCTCTCGGGACGCGATGTGCTGGCAATCCTGCCCACCGGAGGCGGGAAGTCCCTCTGTTTCCAGATACCGGCCCTGATGAAGGACGGCATAGCCCTGGTGGTTACGCCCCTGATAGCCCTGATGAAGGACCAGGTCCAGAACCTCCGGGAAAGGGGAATCAAGGCCCTGGCCATCCACGCCGGTATGTCGCAGCACGAGGTTGAGCTTAGCCTGAACAACGCCGTATACGGGGATTTCAAGTTCCTATATCTGAGCCCCGAGCGTCTGAATACGATGGCTTTCAAGGCCTATCTGGGCTCTATGAACGTCTCCTACATAGTGGTGGACGAGGCCCACTGCATAAGCCAGTGGGGCTATGATTTCCGTCCGGACTACCTCAGGATAGGGGAACTCCGCAGCCAGGTCCAGGCGCCGGTGATAGCACTTACCGCCACCGCCACACCCGACGTCGCCCGCGACATTATGGACAGGCTCAGGTTCCGTGAGCCCAATCTAACGATATCCGGCTTCGAGAGGGAGAACCTGAGCTATATAGTGAGGGAAAGCCAGGACAAGTTCGGGCAGCTCCGGAGCATCTGCGACGGGGTTCAGGGCAGCGGCATAGTCTATGTCCGCAGCCGCGTCAGGGCCAAGGAGATAGCCGATCTTCTCTCCCGCGCAGGCCACAGCGCTTCCTTCTACCACGCCGGCCTGGGAGCCCTTGAAAGGGCCGCCCGCCAGAGGGACTGGAAGGAGGGAAAGACCCGCATTATGGTCTGTACCAATGCCTTCGGTATGGGAATAGACAAAGCCGATGTACGTTTCGTAGTCCACGCGGACCTTCCCGAAAGCCCGGAGGCCTATTTCCAGGAAGCAGGCCGTGCCGGCCGCGACGGAAAACCTTCCTGGGCCGTACTGCTGTGGAACGCCACCGACCTCCAGCGCCTCAAGCAGCTGGAAAGGGTTAGTTTCCCTTCCCTGGAGTACATAGCCGATATCTACCAGAAGCTTCACGTCTTTTTCCAGATACCCTATGAGGCAGGCGCCGGACGTATGCTCAAATTTGACCTGGAGGCCTTCTGCAAGCAGTTTTCCCTCCAGAGGGCCAGCGCCTGGTATGCCATCAAGTATCTTGAAAGGGAGGGCCACTGGAGCATTGCCGAGGATACCGACGTCCCCACCAGGGTCAAGATAAGCGTGGACCGCCAGGCCCTTTACGGAGTGGACCTTCCTGATTCCGTCGCCCCCGTAGTCCTGGAAATCCTTATGCGCAGCTATACCGGGCTTTTCTCCTATGCATCGGCCATAGACGACGAATATGTGGCCAGAAGGGCCGGAATAACTGTCCCGAGGCTGCACGAGGCCCTCTATCTTCTGAGCATACACCACATCATACGCTATATCCCGGCCGACCACGCCACCATCATTTTCCTGGAGCACGCCCGCCTGGAGCCGGGAAACGTAAAGCTGTCTCCCGAGCGATACCGCCTGCTGAAAAGTGCCTATGGCTCGCGTCTGGAAGCTATGGCCGGCTACGTGCAGGAAAGGGACGAATGCCGCTCCTGCTATCTCCTGCGCTACTTCGGCCAGGAAAAGAGCTCTCCCTGCGGGCGTTGCGACATCTGCCGCGGAGGGGCTTCTAAGGCCACGGAACTGGCGGGGGAACTCAGACAGTGGGTACTGAAGCATCCCGGCTATACCCTGGGTCAGGCTTCGGCGGCTTTCGGAACGGCCTCCAAGCAGTGGCTGGGCGTTTTACGGGAACTCATAGACCGTAAAGAAGTACCTCCTTACAGCGAATGAGCGGCAGCCGTGACATATTGCTTAAGCGTATCCGCAGCGGCGGGACACTCAGTCTGGGGGAGCAGTTCAGGCTTGCCCTCAGCCTGAGCTATCCTGCAATGCTGGCCCAGCTCTCCTCGGTGATGATGCAGTACATCGACACCTCGATGGTGGGGCATCTGGGGGCATCGGCCGGAGCGGCTATAGGCCTGGTGTCCACCTGCCTGTGGCTTATGGGGGGCTTCTGTATGGCCGTCACCAGCGGTTTCTCGGTCCAGGTGGCCCACGCCATCGGGGCCGATGACTTATCCCGCGCCCGCGACGTGCTGCGCCAGGGGCTAATCTGTGCCCTGGGCTTCAGCGGCATCGTAGCCCTGCTCGGAATAGCGGTTTCAGGCGCCCTTCCGCACTGGCTGGGAGGAGGGGAGGACATAGCGGCCGATGCGTCGGAGTACTTCCGCATTATGTCGCTCTTCATACCCGCTATGCTGCTGGACTGGATATGCGCGGCAATGCTGCAGGCAAGCGGCAATATGAAGGTTCCCAGCATCCTGAGCATAGGGATGTGCGTCCTGGACGTGGGTTTCAACTACCTCTTTATCTACCGTATGGGTATGGGCGTAAAGGGTGCCGCCATAGGAAGCGGCCTGGCCGAACTCATTACCGGCCTGGCAATGTTCTCCTTCCTGGTGTTCGGCTCAAAGGAACTGCGCCTTACCGGCGAGAAATGGCATTTCCACCTGTCCCGTAAGACCCTTTCCAAGGCCGCCGGCATCAGCGGTCCTATGGCCCTCCAGAACCTTCTGATGAGGGGCGGATACATTGCCGCGACCGTGATCGTTGCCCCGCTCGGCACAATAGCGATAGCCGCCAATTCCTTTGCCATTACGGCCGAAAGCTTCTGCTATATGCCGGGATACGGGATTTCCGACGCCGCCACCACCCTGGTGGGCCAGTCCGTAGGTGCGGGACGGGCCCCGCTTGCCCGCCGTTTCGCCTGGATAACCACCTCGCTGGGTATGGGAATAATGGGCATACTGGCCCTCGCTATGTTTATTTTCGCGCCCCAGCTTATGGGCCTGCTTTCCCCGGACAGGGAAGTCATAGACCTTGGCGCCAGCGTCCTCAGGATAGAAGCCTTTGCCGAGATTGGCTACGCCGCCTCGATAGTAGGCTACGGCGTCTGTGTGGGCGCCGGCGACACCCGCTGGCCCAGCATCTTCAACTTCGGCTCAATGTGGATAGTGCGCCTGCTGCCGGCCATTTTCCTGACGCCGGTCCTGGGACTGAAGGGATTCTGGATCTGTATGGCGGCCGATCTGGTGGTCCGCGGCATACTCTTCGTCACTCGCCTGAGGGGAGGCCGATGGCTAAAGATTCAGCAGGGGTGAGCTTACTGCCCGCCTGAGCACCCTCAGGGCTATCGTTCCCGGCTTTACACCGCATTCCTCAAGCACCCTGCGGGCGCTTTCGTAGGCCAGTTCCGGAGTATTGTTGTTCCCGCTCAGATGGCACAGGAACAGGTTTTTCAAGCCTGGATGCAGGAACTGCCTTATGGCTTCGCCGCAGGCGTCGTTGGACAGGTGTCCGGCTCCGTGGCTTATGCGGTGCTTAAGCTCCTGGGGGTAGTCCCCGCCTACGAGCATATCCACGTCAAAATTGGATTCAATGATCACGGTAGACGCCTCGGAAGCGAATTCCAGGCCCTCTGCAGTCATATGGCCGAGGTCGGTCATAAGGACGAAGAGCTCGCCCTGGCAGCGTATGGCAAAGCCCAGGCACTGGGTGGCATCGTGCGGCACCACAAAGTAGCGTACGTCAAAATCGGGCGTTACGGGATTCCATACTCCGGCCTGGAGCTGCTGCCGGCAGGGCCCTATCCACTCCCTGGTGAAGGGATGCCTTGCAAGCGCATTGTGAACGGGCTCGCTTGTCCATACCGGTACTGTGAGCCTCTTGCAGAAGGAGCCGAGGCTGCGGATATGGTCCCCGTGGTCGTGGGTTATGAGTATGGCCTTGATGCAGTCCAGACCGAGTCCGAGTGCGTCCAGCTCCTTTTTCACCCGCCTTATTCCCACGCCGGCGTCAATCATCACGCCGCCTTCGGGCCCGAGCAGTACGGAGCAGTTTCCGCAGCTGCCGCTGGAAAAACTGATGAATCGCATCACGGCCTGTCCTCCTTCACGCAATAGCGCGTTATGGCCGGATAGGCTTCCTCGATGCCCAGTTCTCCCGCCTTGGACAGGTCTATGCAGCCTTTTTCCTTGTCCTTCAGGTAAATGAGCACCAGGGCACGGTTAAAATAGGCTTCGGCAAGATAGGGATACAGTTCCAGGGCCTTGTCATAGCCCGAAAGGGCTTCCACATAGCGTGACGAAAGCACGTAAAGGTTGCCCAGGTTAAACTGTATGTAAGGGAAGGAAGGCAGTATCCGGGCCGCGGCCTCCATATCTTCCAGGGCTTCGGAATAGTCGTACTCGCGGCTTACGCTTTCGCTCACGCGGGCCCTCGTGCTCCTGCCCTCGTCCATAGTGAGAGTCTGTACGTTGGATTCAAAGGAAGCTATGAAATCTATCATCTGGGCCCTCAGGGCACCGCGGTTCATCAGGTAGAAGGCCTTGTAGTAGGCCGAATAGGGGTCATCGGCCCTGCTGGGGGCATCGATGGCCCTGCTGAAGGACTGGAGGGCCGATGCATATTGCCTCCGGCTAAGCTCGCGCAGTCCGTCGGCAAAGTCTTCCTGTGCTCCCGAGGCATTTCCGAAGGGGATTTCCACATCCTGGGGAACCTCGGTCCCGATGGATGCCGGTGCGGGAAGAGTCTGGAGGAAACGGTCCACCAGGCGGTTCTCGTAGCGGCGGTTCAGCGCGTAGCTGCCCTGCTGTTCCCCGGAGGCGGGGACAAAGTGGAACAGAGGCTTGAGCTTTATGTCCACATCCCTGTGCCGAAGCATCTCATTTTCGAAGCCGGAACGGGCGAAATCGGCATCCAGGGCCAGCAGACGGCTGAATGCGGCGCTGGTATCGGCAAAGGCGGTCCCGGAGCTACGGTATTCCTGGACCTTTCTCTGGGCCGTACGGTAGTCTTCCTTAGAGGCCCGTTTCATTCCCAGTTGCAGTTCCACCCAGGAACGGTTCATATAGGCTTTGGCGAAGTCGGGGTACAGTTCTATGGCTTTGTTGTAATCGGCCAGGGCATCGTCCCAGCGCTCCATACCGGCGAAGAAGCCGGCGCGGTTGAAGTAGGCCAGCACATTGCCGGGGTTGATGAAGATAACCCGGTCCATATCGGCAAGGGCGGCTTCGTAGTCTCCGGCCTGGGCGCTCAGCAGGCTCCTGTTATACAGGGTGAGGGCGTTTCCGGGTTCGCGCTCCAGAACCTTGTCAAGGTCTGCCATCGCTTCCTTAAGATGCCCGGTCTCGGCCAGTACAAGTGCCCTCTGGAAATAGGCCAGAGTCATTGTGGAATCCAGTTCTATGGCCTTGTCGTAGTCCTGCATAGCGCTCTCGAAATCCTTCCTGGAGGCGTTCAGCGCCCCTCTCCGGAGATAGCCCTCCGGCTCGAAGCGGTCCAGGCGTATGGCCTTGTTGTAGTCTGCGAGGGCCTTGGTGGTATCGGCCAGGAAAAGATATGCTGCGCCCCTGTTCAGGTAGGCCGCGGGATCCTTGGGTTCCTTCCGGATATAGCGGTCGAAGTCGCTCACGGCGGCGGGGAACTGGCGGCTCAGGAAGTAGGTGACGCCCCTGGTGAAGTACAGCCCCATCGAGCCGGGCCTGAGTGAAATTGCCTTCTGAAGGTCCTGCAGGGCGCTTTCGTAGTTCCCGCTGCGGCTCTGCGAGATGGCCCTGTAGTGATAGGCCGATGTGAAAACCGGGTTCAGCCGTATGGCGGTGGAGAAATCGGCCCTGGCACCGCGGACATCGCCCAGATTGTACTTCGTTATGCCCCGGTAAAAGAAGGTATAGTAGTCGGTGCTGTCCAGCCTGGCAAGGATATTGAACTGTGCAAGGGCGTCCTGCAGACGGCCTTCCTGCAGGGCTGTGCGGCCGCGGAATGAGAATACGTCCTTGTCATACTGCCCCCGTGCCGACACGCTCAGAAGCAGCAGGCCGGCAAGGATGCAAAGGCTTTTACGTAAAAAAATTTTCATTTCCGCTCCGAAATATCTAATTTCGCGCCACAAATGACAAAGTTAACAAAAATATTTGTCTTTTTTGCCCTCCTGTGCACCCTCCCATTGGGCGCCCAGAGGCCCGGCATACGTATATCCACGGTTAACGGCGAAGCGGTGCTGGACCAGGGCAATCTGGAATATTCCGTAAACTGGCTCTCGCACGAGGAAACCGGAGGCCGCAAAACCGGTACCACGGGTTCCCACAGGGTGGCCGGATGGATAGGGGAGCATTTCAGGAGTATGGGCCTGAAGCCCCTGGACGGCACTTATTACCACGGCTTCAAGACATCGGCCGGCAGCTTCGCCCGTAACGTGATGGGAATGATTCCCGGCAGCAGGGAAGGCGAACTGGTGGTGGTGATGGCCCATTACGACAACCTGGGTATGCTGGACGGCACTTTCTATCCCGGGGCCGACAGCAACGCCTCCGGAGTGGCCGCCCTCATCGAAATCGGCCGTATGTTCGCCCGTATGAAGGAATGCGGCAAGAGCTACTCCTCTACGCTGCTCCTGGTCGCGACCGACGCGAAAGAACACGATATGGCAGGAGCCCGCGCCCTGGAGAGCTGGCTTTCCCGCAAGGAACTCACTCCCACCCTGGTGGTGAATCTGGACCAGCTGGGCTGCACGCTTTCGCCCCTGCATCCCGACCGTCCGGACTATCTGATGATGCTGTCCGAGCCCACTTCCGGGCGCAGGAGCAGCCTTATATCGGCAAATGAGGGCCTTGGCCTGGACCTTGGCTTCGACTACTACGGCAGCCAGGATTTCACCCGTCTTTTCTACCGCCGCATCTGCGAGCAGGCCGTATTCCTGGAAAAAGGAATCCCGGCGGTAATGTTCACCTCCGGGATAACCTTGAATAACAACAAACCCAGGGACAAGGCCGATACCCTTGACTACCGGGTGCTCACCCTTCGAGTGAGACTCATTTTCCGCTATCTTGCAAAGATCCTGTAAAGCAGGTTCTCAAGGATGTAGATACTGAAGACAAGCAGTACCGCCAGTGAGAAATGACGGTGCAGAACTATCGTGCACACGATGGCGGCAGCGGCCAGCACGAGGAAGACTATCCTTTTGGTATCCAGCAGCTTCTGCCCCTTTTTTATCTTCATTCCGAACATAGGGATCTCGCTCACCAGGAGCGCGCTCAGCACTGCGGCCACAAGCGGAAGGAACCATACGCTCCGGCAAAGTCCGGCCAGGAAACTGTCGGGAGTAAGGAACACGTAGCAGGCGAGGGCTGCGCTAAGCAGGGCCGATGAAGGGGTGGCGAGCCCCAGGAAATCGCTTTCCTGACGGGTGTCCACGTTGAACTTGGCCAGGCGCAGGCCGGAGAAAACCGCAAGCACGAGGGGAAGGTAGCTCACCCATCCCGTAACGCCTCCAAGCTGCATACACTGGCTAAGAAGCAGGGCGGGCAGCACTCCGAAACTCACCATATCCGAGAGCGAATCCAGTTCCTTGCCCATATCGGAGTAGGCATTCAGGAAGCGGGCGGCCAGGCCGTCGCAGAAGTCAAAGACGGAAGCGGCGATCATAAGGGCGAAAGCCGCTGCCGGGCAGCCTTTCATAGCGGCAATGATGCCAAGGACGCCGGAAGCCAGGTTAAGGCAGGTGATGCAGTTCGGGATGTGTTTCTTTATCATTTGATCCCAAGTTTCTTACGGATATCCTTAGGGATGGCGTTGCGGTTTACCACAATGTTCAGGGTCTTGCCTTTCACATAGTTCTCGGACATATACCATACGCCCTTGTACTTGCCGGAAGTTCCCCAGGAATTCTTGATCAGGTAGTATTTTACACCGTTTTGGTCCTTGGCAGTGCCGTAGAGATGCATACCGTGGTCGTCGGTGGATGTTTTCTCGTCAAACCACTGCTGGCGCAGCTCCTGGGTCACGTCAATCTCGGCGGGAGCCTGCTTGGGGGCATCGGCGGCGGCTTTGTCATCGGCCTTTCCTACCCAGCGCTCCTGGTCGGAACCGCTGCTGGCCTTGGCGTCCTTGTCGTAGAGTATGGCCAGGCCGGTGCGGGTGAAGCCGATTTCGGAGACGTCGCCGCCCCAGGCTACGGTGTAGCCCTGGTTCACGGCATTGTCGATTATGGCCATAAATTCATCCAGGGGGACGTTCCAGGACTGGCTCCAGCGCCAGTTGTCTTCTACCTCGATGGCAAAGGAGGTGTAGAAAGGATGGTGGGTGAAGGAGGTGAGGCTCACGTATTCGTCGGGGTTGATGCCCAGGGCGTCACGGTAGCTCTCGGGGGTATAGCTTACTCCGTTCACGCTGAACTTCTCGGGAATTTCGCCCATATAGGCGTCCAGGATGCCGTTGAAGCCCTTGGGCCATACGGGAGTGAGCTTGCGGTTGGGGTTCTTCACCACGGCTTCAACATAGCCTTTCAGGACGGCGTCCAGCTCTCCCTGTACGGGGAGGTCGTAGCCGTAGTTGAGGCCGCTGTAGGCTTCCTGGGAAATGACTCCGTGCTCGCGTATCACGTCCAGGACGTCGCCGAAGTCCGATCCGGCAGCCATATTCAGCTTGCCGTCCAGGCGGACGTACTTCACGGCGCGGTCCATATAGGCCTTGCGCACGATGAACATTTCCGACAGGTCGGGATACAGGGTGGTGTCCTTTATGTTCTTGGCTTTGATAACTTCCGACTCAAGGAAGGAGATGGTGGAAAAACACCAGCAGGTACCGCTGCGGTACTGATTCTTTATGCTGGTGACGGGGTTCTCCTTCACGGTGGTGAACTCGTAGTCATAGCTGGGGGCAGCGGGGCGCTGCTGGGCATTCAGGGCGGCGGTGCAGCAAAGTGCGATGGCCGCGGCAGTAAGGATCCGTTTCATATTTTTAAAACAAATAGAAAACAAAATTAAGCCAAAAATTGTAATTTTGCAAACGATGAAAACACTCCTGTACATTCACGGAATGGGCGGAGGCGGTGACAGCCGCATTCCCCGCGAGCTGTCTGAGCTCATACCGGAGCTCAGAACGGTGGTCCGTACATATAGTTTCGACCCGGAAGTCGGTTATCGTCAGATTCAGGCCTGGATGCAGGAACTGCAGCCCTCGCTGGTGGTTGGGGAGTCGCTTGGCGCAAGCCAGACACTGCGAGTCCGCGGAGTGCCGCACATACTGGTTTCGCCTGCCCTGGGCGCCCCTGAGAACCTTTACCGGAGGGCCTGGATAGCCCGTTTTGCCCTGGGCCGATGGCTGCTTCACAAAAAGTTCCCGGTCAAGGAAGGCGACCGTCAGGAACTGATTTTCACCTATCCGGTAATGAGCCGCTACCGGGACCATTGGGCCCGGGCGCAGAGCACAGCCCGTGAGGAACTTGCCGCCGGAGGCTATTTCTTCGCCTTTTTTGGCCGATATGATCATTTTATGCGTTCCGGGGTGGTGAAAATATCGGCCTGGGAGGAACTCTTCGGCAAAGACAGCTACCGGATCTATGATGGATCGCACTTTATGGAGGAGGAATATGTGGCCTCCCTGCTGGTCCCCAAGATACGGGAAGTCCTCGCTTTGCAAAAGTAGAGGGAAATGCGTAATTTTGCAGCATTATTCACCACATTTATGAAAAAGTGCCTTTTACTGTGCCTGGCCGCGGCCTGCCTCTTCTCCTGTAAGGAAAAGGCGCCCGCACCCCGCCCGGCGGTCGCCCTTGTGGACGCCGTGCTGCGTGACACTTCCGGAATGCGCCGTCTTGCCACCGAGGCCGGAAAACTCGGGAACGGCGGCTCCATAGCCATCATAGGCGAGCCTTCCGACGTACTGTTCCTTTCGCGCGAATTCGCCCTCAGTGACCTGAGGGACAATATAGACGGCCGTATGCGCCCCGACTCCCTGCCGGATTTCGCCGGCGAGAAGTTCGACCTGCTCTTGGATGCCGAGGATGCCCCCTATGACCATTTCCTGGAGAATGTGGGAGGCAGCGACAGCCTTCGCAGCCTGGCGGTACAGAATGCCCTCTTTGCCTGGGATTCCACCTGCGTACGCAGTTCCCTGGATACCAAGGCCCTGCTGCACAAGAGCCGCTCCAAACTGCTCATCTATACATCTTCGCTACAGGCCGAATACGGACTCTTTGACCTTGATACCCTCCAGCAGCTGGCCGGAGGCGCGTGCCCGGTGATTTCCCCTGCCGTGCTGCAGATTCAGAAAGCCCTGGACAGCGGCGCCACCCATATCGCTGTTTGGACCTCCAGAGAGGTCAGGGATGCCGGTGCCTGGCAGGCGGTTTTCGAGCGTATGGCCCCCGAAGGCGCCACGTTGGCGGTGATTGCACCTGAGCAGGCGCTTGACGTACGTACGAGGCTGCGCGGCCTGCTGAGGCAGTATCTTGCCACCGGCCGCCGGATGGATGCCCTTATCCTGGACCACTACGGCCTGCCCCTGGCACCTCTCAATTCCGAGATTTCCCTCATCCGGCGCATCGGCACGGAAGAAGACGCCAGCTTCGACCGCATCCTGGCACAGGATTTCCTCCTTCTGGACCCTTCGGCCGTCCTTCTGGACGCCACCTACGCCCTTCTCAGGGAGAAAGACCTTTTCGCCCACAGGATAGCGCGTCCCGTCCTTGGGTATTACGAGACATTTGAAGCCGAAGATGGAAATACCCTGCTTCTGGAAGTAGGCCCCGAATATGTAGCCGAAACTTATGTTCATCAAATCGATTAGTCCGGAAGAAATAGCAGCACTGCCCCTGGCTTCCTTTCCCGGGGAAATAGTGGTCATAGACCAGACCGGAGAGCAGCTGGACCAGGCTGTGCGCTATCTGCGCAGTCAGAAAGTGCTTGGCTTCGACACCGAGACCCGCCCCACTTTCAGCCCCGACCAGCGCAGCAACGGTACCGCCCTCCTGCAGCTTTGCGGAGGCTCCAGGGCCTATCTTTTCAGGCTCAAGAAAATCGGCCTGCCTTCAGGGCTCGCTTCCATACTGAGCAGCCCATATATAGTTAAGGTGGGCGCCGCAACCAAGGACGACGTCATCGGCCTTCAGCGCATAGCCTCCTTCTCTCCCAAGCGGTTCGTGGACCTGCAGTCCAGGGTTGCCGATTACGGAATCCAGGACAAGTCGGTTAAGAAAATGACCGCCATCATACTTGGCTTCAAGATTTCCAAGGCCCAGCAGCTTTCCAATTGGGAGGCCGATCACCTGAGCGACTCGCAGCAGCGCTATGCCGCAACCGATGCCTGGGTGTGCCGGGAAATGTACCTGAAACTTCGCAGCAGCGAAAAATGTCCCCTTGTTCCGGAACAGAATGGATAAGATTATTCTCAAACCCAGGAGGGAGGAATCCCTTCTGCGCTTTCATCCCTGGGTGTTCTCCGGCGCCGTGGCCCAGATTGTGGGGCATCCTGCCGAAGGCGACCTTGTGGGAGTGTATTCCTCCGACGGCCGGTTCCTTGCCAGCGGGCACTACCAGGTGGGTTCCATAGCCGTACGCATCCTCAGTTTCGACGCCGACCCCACCAAGGCCGATTTCTGGGAACTGATGCTGGAAAGGGCCCTCAGGCTGCGTCAGGCCTGCGGTCTTGCCGATTCGGAGCAGACCACCTGCTACCGTCTCGTGCACGGTGAGGGCGACGGGCTTCCCGGCCTTATCATAGACTATTACGACGGGGTTTGCGTAATGCAGGCCCATTCGGCAGGTATGTTCCGCAGCAAGGGCGCCATCTGCGCGGCGCTGCAGAAGCTTTATGGAGACGGTCTGAAGGCCGTTTACGACAAGAGTTCCGGGACGGCCCCGTTCAAGGCGGGCCTGGACCTGGTGGACGGTTATCTCTGGCGTTCGGACAGCTTCAGCGGCGACAGCATCACCGTCCTGGAGAACGGCTGCAAGTTCCTCGTGAACTGGGCCGATGGCCAGAAGACGGGCTTTTTCCTGGACCAGCGGGAAAACCGCGCCAGGGTAGGGGCCCTTTCCAAAGGCAGGAAGGTCCTGAACCTCTTCTGCTATACCGGAGGATTCTCCATCTACGCCCTCAGGGGCGGTGCGGTGGAGGTTACCTCGGTGGACAGTTCCCGCCGCGCAATGGACCTGGTGGACAGAAATGTGGAGCTTAACGGCTTCGGAGCAGATAAGCACCATTCCGTCTGTGCCGATGCCATAGATTTCCTCCGCGACGTTCCCGAGGGCGCCTATGACCTTATCATAGTGGATCCTCCGGCATTTGCCAAGCACCGCGGAGCGCTGCGGAATGCCCTCAGGGCTTACCAGCGCCTGAATGCCGCCGCTATTTCCAAGGTGGCCCCGGGTGGTTTCGTATTCTGCTTCAGCTGCTCCCAGGTGGTGGACAAGGAAGCCTTTGCGCTTGCGGTGTTTTCGGCCGCGGCCCAGACAGGCCGGCCTGTCCGCATCCTGGACCGCCTGAACCAGCCTTCCGACCACGCCGTGAATATCTACCATCCGGAGGGCGAGTACCTGAAAGGCCTGCTGCTCTACGTGGAGTAATACTCAAAAAAAGCGTCCGATAAATTTGCAAAATCAAAAATAGTTCGTACCTTTGCGGTCCACAATTCTGGATGTGGCGCAGTTGGTAGCGCACCTGGTTAGGGACCAGGAGGTCGCTGGTTCAAGTCCAGTCATCCAGACTTTCATACGCAAGTTATTGGTTTTCAATAGCTTGCGTGTGTTTTTATATTATCTGTGACACATTCTGGTCAGCCTGGTTTTACAGCTTTCAAAAAAAACACTATCTTTGTAGGACGAATACAAACTAATTAACCAATATCTATTCAATGAAAAAACTCTTTGCGAGCATTATGCTCATCGCTGCAGTCTCTGTCGTGGCTGCCGCTCAGGAGGAAACCCGTGAGATGAAGAAGGGCTGGAGCTTCGGTGTGCTTCCTACTGCTACTTATTCCGTAGACAATGGTTTCCAGGCCGGTGCTTTCGGCGACGTCTACTATTACGGTGACGGTTCCACCTATCCCGATCCCCTCCACAAGATCAGCTGGGAAGGTTCCTATTTCACCCACAGCCACCGTATGCGCCTCTATCTGGCCTACGACTCCAAGTATCTCATTCCCAACATGAGGGTTAACGCCTCCGTCACTTACATGACCGACCCTCTGTACAGCCTCTGGGGCTTCAACGGTGCCGCCGCAACCCAGGGTACCCAGAATTATTTCGGTGATAATCACGTATGGGGCAACAGGGACAGGACCATTCCCGGACTTGATGCCAATAATGAACCCATCGTTACCAACGTGAACTACTACGGCATGAGCCGTAAGATGCTGCGTATCCTTGCCAACTTCCAGGGCCAGATAGTCCCTCACCTGAACTGGGCTGCGGGCGTCAACTTCTGGAAATGGGACCTTGGCGAAATGCAGGATAACGGCGTGAAGGTGGAAGGCTCCGAAGAAAAGAGGTACTACAACAAGCAGGCTACCCTGTACAACTTCCTCACAACTGCCGGAGTCATCACCGAGGCCGAAAAGAACGGCGGACTTGCCCTCGAGCTCAACGCCGGCCTGGTATTCGACACCCGCGACATCGAGGCCGCTCCCAACAAGGGTATCTGGGCCGAGGCCTACCTCAACGGAAACGTTCTCCAGAACCGCTACCTGAAGGCCTGCGTCTATTTCCGCAACTACATCAGCATTCCCATTCCCATCCCTGCTGGCAACCCCGTGTTCGCATACCGCCTTGCATGGCAGCAGACCCTCGTGGGTGAGACCCCCCTGTACATGATCCAGAACAACCCTCTGCTTGTGCAGCGCAACATGATTTCCGAGGGCTTCGGCTCCTCCAACACCATCCGCGGTCTTCGCGAGAACCGTATCCTTGCAGAAGGTATGGCATGGGCCAACATGGAACTACGTGTAAAGCTGGTTAACTTCAAACTCTTCAACCAGTACTTCTATCTTGCCGTGAACCCGTTCTTCGATGCAGGTATCATTACCAAGCAGTACAAGGCCGAGGCTCTCGCAAGCATTGCAGTGGACGGAAAGGTTTACGATCCCATGTTCAACACCCTCGTGGGTGATGCCAACACCCCCATCTACGATGCCTCCAGGGCCAATATGCTTGTGTATAGCGGCGGTGCCGGCCTCAAACTGGCCATGAACCAGAACTTCATCATCTCGGCCGATTTCGCAAAGTGCTTCACCGACGGCATGGACGCCGGCCTGTGGATTGGTATCGGCATCAACTACCAGTTCTAGGACTTACGCCCGGATACGACAAGGAGGCCCGCCGTAATGGCAGGCCTCCTGTTTTTTTGCGACATCAGTCGAAGGTGGTCTTGCTTACCGGTAGGGAGAACACTATCCCCACCCCTTCGGTGGACAGACCGGCGTTCTTGTACACCGATTTGATTACGTTGTCCTTGATATCTGCCGATACGAGTATCAGTACCACTTCCTTGTCGGGCTGGATATTGATATTGAAGAACTCCTCGGCTTCCGGGTTTGCCGATCCGCGGCCGCGGATTATGCTTCCGCCCTTTGCGCCGACGGCCCTGGCCGCCTGCATCACGGTTTCGGAGTAGCCTGCGTTCACTATGCAGACAACCAGTTCGAATTTGCTTCCTTCTGCCATATTATGCTTGCTCCTTTACTATTTTTTCATTGCTCAGAAAACCATAGGCCAGCGTGCCTATCATACTGCTGAAGGGGAGTGTGAAGGCCACGCCCTTGTATTCCTTCCCTTTGTTGAAATGCTCCTTAAGTATTTCTATGACCGTGGCCGATTCGTCTGAACGTACGACGGCCATCAGAAGTGTCTTGGGCCTGTCGGTCAGTCCCAGATACTCCAGCAGCAGGTGGCTTGTGCCCTTGCAGGGAAAGTACAGCTGCAAATTTGCCTGGCGCGAGCGGATAAGGCTGGAGTAATATGCTGCCTTGGAGTCGTGGACCACTGCCAGCAGCAGCTCCAGTTTCATCGGTGCTATGTTACGTGTATCAGTCATTGCTTATTCGAAATAAATGATGGGGTCATCCTCGGCGGCAAGTATGCGTTTGAAGGCGGCATTCTTACGCCGGCGGGCCTGTACCACCGAATTGAAGCCCAGGCACTGGATGGTTATGAGCGGGGTCATAGCCACCATCGCCACTACGCCGAAGGCCAGTTCCATCACGCTCCCTTCACCCTGCATACTCATACAGGCGCCTATCACCATCGGCAGGATAAAGCTGGAGGTGAGGGGGCCGCTGGCCACTCCGCCGGAGTCGAAGGCTATGGCCGTGTACAGCTTGGGTACCAGGAAAGACAGCCCCAGCGAAAGGACGTAGCCGGGAATGAGGTAATAAAGCAGCGAAAAGCCATAATGGATCCTGAGTACGGAAAGGCCGATGGAAACTCCGACGCCTATCGAGAGGGCCGACATCATCTGATGCCTGCTCACCTCGCCGCCGGTAATTTCGCTTACCTGCCTGTTCAGGACGTGGACGGCAGGTTCGGCCAGGACTACCACCATACCTATCACGAAGGCGAAGCCTATGATAAGTGCCGGATTGGCCTGGGCCAGCGACAGCCCTATCTTATAACCTATGGGCATAAAGGCCATCTCTACGGCCGCAAGGAAAAGCACCAGTCCTACGAATGCGTAGAATATACCCATCAGGATCTGGAAGATCTTGGTCCTGGGGAGACGGAGGACTGCAAACTGCAGTATGAAGAAGAAAAAGACTATGAATACCAGGGACTTGCCTACCTCGGCCATAGTGTCGGTAAAGATCTCGCCCAGCCCCTGTGAAAGGATGGCTTCCATAGAGTAGTTGGGCACGTGGTAATCCAGGCTGCCAGTAGTGAACGAAGCCAGGATGAGCACTGCCGCCACCGGACCTACGGAGCAAAGTGCGATGAGGCCGAAACTGTTCTCATTCGCATTCAGGCCGCCCACCGACATAGCTATACCTACGCCGAGGGCCATTATGAAGGGGACTGTGATGGGGCCGGTGGTTACGCCGCCCGAGTCGAAGCAAAGGGCCATCAGTTTCCAGGAGCTGTCATTGTCCATCAGCAGGGAGGCCAGGCAGAACAGCACCATATAGCTGTAGATGAGGATGCTGGTGAGGTCTGCGTGGAAAAGTATCTTCACGACGCCCAGAAGCAGCATTATGCCCACGCCCACCCCTACGGTAAGGATAAGTACCCAGCCGTTCATCACGGCGCTTACCTGCTGTGCCAGCACGGTCAGGTCCGGTTCGGCGATGGTTATGAGCAGGCCCATCATAAAGGCGACCGATAGGAGCAGGCCCATCTTCTTGGAACGGGTGAGACCTTCTCCTATGTACTGGCCCATCGGGGTCATAGCCATATCGGCCCCCAGGTTAAAGAGGCTTATTCCGACAATCAGAAGTATGGCGGCACCAAGGAAAACCATAAGGTCGTGGACGGGGAGATCCACCCACGGAGTCAGGGACAGGATGATAACCAGCAGACTCACAGGGAGTACCGAAGTAAGCGACTCCTTGAGTTTGGCCCCAAGGGATTTCCATAGGTCTTTTGTAAGCTTGGAAGTACTGTCGTTCATACTGCAAATCTACGCAAAAAAGCGGAGAAATCCTTGCCCTGGCCCCTTAATTCTGCATTTTGAAATCCTTGATCCGTATGTCGCGGAAGCCCAGGTCGTTCCAGCTCACTATGGGTGTACGGCTTCCGTAAAGACCGCTGGCCGTGACGTTTTCGATCAGCAGGTCCTCGCCTGAACAGCCCTCGCGCACCGAGGTTGAAAAGGCGGCGTCAAGATTTTCCATAGTCAGTCCGTGGAGATATACATTCTTCACGGGACCTTCGGCCTTGCCCCAGGCTCCGGGCTCCAGGACTATGCCGAAGAGCATATTGCAGCGCCTTAGCTCGCCGCTGGTGCGGTGGGGAAATTCTCCCGGGCCGTGGAACCGGCAGTCCCGGACTTCCAGGCCGTCGGCCGGCATTATAAGCCTGAGCCCGTTGCAGGAGGAATTTATGTCGCAGTTTTCGATTAGCATATTGTTCCAGTACCCGCCGGCAATGCTGTCGTCCCCCGTACGGAAGCGGCAGCCCCTTATTATTGCGTCGGAGGCACCGCGTATATGTATTCCGTCCCAGCCTTCGCTGATGTCCAGATTCTCGAATACGGGGGCCTGGAGGTCATAGCCCAGGAAGGCGTAGTTGGAGGCCCTTGTGATATGGATGCCCTCCATCCTGAAGCCGGGGCTGCAGGCTACTATCACCGTGTGCGGTCCCCTCATACTCTCCTCTCCGCGGACGTCAAATACGTGGGACCCGTCCAGGGTGCCGGAACCGCTGATGGAAGCTCCGCTCACGCCGGCCCCTATGACCATTGCCTTCATCCACTGTCTGTCGGCCGCGCAGTTCGCATTGGCCGTGCCTCCGCCGCTGTCGAAGCGGGAAAGGTCTTTATCGGGGATGTAGGGGGAGTAGGCGTCGGGATCTTCCACGCCCTGCAGCCACGCACCCTCTTCCAGATGCAGGTCTATGTTGTCGCGTAAATAGAAGGTATGGCAGTAATAGTGGCCCTCGGGGACGCTCACCCTGCCGCCTCCTGAGGCCCAGCAGCTGTCCAGGGCGGCCTGAAGCGCCGGGGTTATGTCCGTTCCTTCGGCGGCACCGAAGTCCAGTACGTTCAGCTGCGTGGTTTCCGGAGCTGTGGAGCAGCCGATGCAGGCCAGAAGCAGTGCCGATATGCAGATTGTTCTCATAATTATTGTATTTTCTTCGCTAAGATAGCGTTTTTATGCGACAAACGCAGCCGTCGCGACACAAATATAGCAGGCTGTGCTGCCGGTTTCCAAATTTTGGCAACATTTTGCCAGAATTTGCATTCCGCCCGGGGACAGCGTTCCTTTGCGAAAAAAATAGTTATGGAAAAAAGGGAATTGAACCAGAGGGAGCGCCTGCTCCACGAAGCTGCCGGCTGCTGCATATACTGCGGCCGTCCTCTTACCTCCGAAACTATGGAGGTGGACCACATCCTGCCTCGTTCAAAGGGCGGAAGCAATGATTACTCGAACAAGGTCTGCGCCTGTCCCCACTGCAACGCCAGGAAGGCCGATATGGACCTGAGGGCCTTTCTGGCCGGTTTCAGCGGCCGTAAAAGACGCGCCTACGGAAACCGCCTGGAAGCCCTTGCGGAGCAGGGGCGCCTGTGCGAATCCAAGCGGCGCCTGCTGGAAGATGTCCGGCCGCCCCAGTCCGGCCTGCCCGGGAGCATAGGGTTATACCGCATATGCCTGTACGGTCCATTCCGGCTGTGAAGCCGGCTTCCGGGACTGACATAATGGCAGGATGCCGCTCTGGCAGGCAATTTGATGTGTATGCTGCGCATAAAAGCGAAGCATTATGGCAGAGAATCATAAGAAGAAAGAAGAAAAACCAATTGATAATAAGAAACTTGCAGCGCTGGAGGCCCGTGTCGAAGGCCTGAACGAACAGCTTCAGGAAGCCAATTCTTCCCTTGAGGAAGCCCGCAGGCAGGCCGATGCTGCCAAAGGCGACTACCTTCGTCTGATGGCAGAGTTTGACACTTTCCGCCGCCGCAGCGCTCAGGAAAAGCTTGACCTTGTGACTTCGGCCGCATCGGATACCATCAAGGGCCTCCTGCCCATACTGGACGACTGCGAAATAGCTCTTGCCGCCCTGGAAAAGAGTTCCGACAGCGAGGCTGCCAAGGCCGGCACGGAAATGATCTTCGGCAAGCTCAACGCCTACCTTAAGGGCAAGGGCCTGGAAAGGATAGAGGCCAAGGGGGCCGCTTTTGACACCGAGCTTCACGAGGCGGTTACTATGTTCCCCGCTGCATCGGAAGAGCAGAAGGGAAAGGTAATCGATGTTGTACAAACCGGTTATACCCTGGGAGGAAAGGTTATCCGTTACGCCAAGGTGGTTGTAGGAGCATAGGCTTATGGCAGCAAAAAGAGATTACTACGAGGTCCTGGGTGTGGACCGCAAGGCATCGGCCGATGAAATAAAGCAGGCCTACCGCAAACTCGCCCTCAAGTGGCACCCGGACCGCTGGGTGAGCGCCTCCGACGCCGAAAAGAAGACGGCCGAAGAGAACTTCAAGGAGGCTGCCGAGGCCTATTCAGTCCTTTCCGACGCCGATAAGCGCGCCCGCTACGACCAGTTCGGCTTTGCCGGAGAGCAGATGGGAGGCGGCGGAGCCGGTGGCTTCGACTTCGGCGGAATGGATATCAACGATTTCCTCCGCAATATCTTCGGCGGCAGTTTCGGCTTCGATTTTGGCGGCTTCGGCGGTGGCTCATCGGCCCAGGAAAGGGTGCTCCGTGGAAGGGATATCCGCACCAGCGTGCGCCTTACCCTGGAAGAGATTGCCAGGGGCTGTGACAAGGAAGTGAGCATCGAGCGCGCCCGTCCCTGCCCGGACTGCGGCGGAAAGGGCGCCCGCAATGAATCCGATATAAAGACCTGCCCCAGCTGTAACGGTCAGGGCCGTGTACGCCAGCAGACAAGAGGCCTGTTCGGCGGCTTCGGCTACACCGTAACCACCTGCCCGCAGTGCCAGGGAGAAGGTAAGATTGTTACCAATCCCTGCCGCCGCTGCAATGGCACGGGACTGGAGCGCAGGCGTGAAACCGTCCGCGTTCACATTCCCGCCGGCGTGGAGGACGGTATGCAGATCACTGTCCGCGGAGAAGGCCACAGCGCCCCTCACGGCGGAGTGAACGGAGACCTGCTGGTAGTGATAAACGAACAGGCTCATCCTCAGCTCCAGAGGGACGGAAACAACCTCTTCCATACCCGCGTCATTTCGGTGATGGACGCTATGCTGGGAACCGAGGTTTCCATACCCTGCCTGGACGGTAGCTACAAGGTAAAAGTGGAGCCTGGCACCCAGTCGGGCACGGTAGTGAAGCTCAAGGGCAAGGGCCTTCCCTGCGTCCAGGGCTATGGCCGAGGCGTCGGCGACCTGTATGTGAAATTCCAGGTCTGGGTACCCCACCACCTCTCCCGTCAGGAGAAGGAAACCCTCGAGCAGATGCGCAGCAGCTCCAGTTTTACCCCCGATCTCAGCAGGGAAGACAAGGCTACTTTCGATAAAGTAAAAAATATTTACTAAAATTCGGAAAAAGTTTTGCTGGTTTGCAAAATATTTGTACCTTTGCAGTCCCAAAACAAAAACGCAACCTCTTGTAAGGAGCCAAACCGCAATGTTGCATTAATGAGATTGAAGAATTATGGATTTGATTAAAATTGCAGAGCAAGCTTTCGATAACGAAAAAGTTGCTTCTTATCCCGAGTTTAAGGCCGGTGACACCGTTACCGTGACCTACAGGATTAAGGAGGGTGACAAGGAAAGACTCCAGAAATTCCGCGGAGTTGTCATCCAGATCAAGGGTATGGATCCCTTCACCAGGACGTTCACCGTCCGTAAGATCGCCTCTGGCGTCGGTGTAGAAAGGATTTTCCCTTACCAGTCACCTTTCATTGACAGTATTGAGGTTAACAAGTTCGGTAAAGTGCGTCGCGCACGTATCTTCTACCTCCGCAACCTCACCGGTAAGAAGGCACGCATCCGCGAGAAAGTTTACACTGCAGAAAAATAAGGAAGCGGCCTGAAGGCCCTCCTGAACGGCTCCATAGCTCAATTGAATAGAGCATTTGACTACGGATCAAAAGGTTACAGGTTTGAGTCCTGTTGGAGTCACTTCAAAACCCCGTCTGACACACGTCAGATGGGGATTTTCTTTAAAACTTAACCAATACTTAACCAATAGGCCCTTTCTCTGCCGGCACCTGAATGATGGTGAGCCACTTCTCGGGATCTTCCTGGTTCCATGCGCCATCTACGTAGACGAATCTGGGGGCATCAGTTACTTTCCAGCCCTCTTTTTCCATCCAGGCTAAGAGGTTGATGAGATTCTGGTTGAGACGGTCGTAAGGGCCATAGACTTTCATACAGATGGCAGTGGGCACTTCGGGAATGTCCTTGAACTTGATTAGAGCCGAATCATTCCCTTTGGCAGTTACCTTCTCGCAGTACTCGATGTCGATGTCCTGCGGCTTGTAGCCGCCGTGTTCGATGGTGTAGCAGCAACCCGGTTCCGGGCATTCACAGCCGAGGCGGGCCATTTCCGGGCCGATGACCTCCCAGCAGAGACGGCCGAGATCGTCATAGGAAGTGATGGTCGCACGATGGCTGGCGACAATGATGGCAGGCAGGCGTTCAATTGTGATCTTTTCCATTTTCTTGAGTTTCTTTTGGGAAGCCACCATCGCCTTGAGCTGCGCTTTGCGGGCCTTCAACTGCCTGAGTTCATCTTCGCATACGCGAATCTTATCTTCCAGCGCCTCGATGCTTGGAACGTGCGTTTCGTCCTCATAGAGATCGCGAATCTCTTCCAGGCTGAACCCCATCCCTTTGAGGGATAGGATGCCCTGCATCTTCTGAAACTGGTCCACGCTGTAGTAGCGGTATCCGGTCTCCCGGTCCACAATCTCCGGAACAAGGAGGTCTATCTCCTCATAATGCCGGAGCGTCCGTACCGTGACGCGGCAAAGGCGTGAAAACTCCCCGATTTTCAATCTGTTTGTCTTCATAACAACTGTGCACTTTTGTTATTTGCCGCAAAGATAATACGTGACGTAGGGTACGAGTCAAGAGAAAAATGAAAAAAGTGAAATGAACTTCAGCGCCCAATCGGCCAGCGGGTTGGGAATACTATAGAGTCCGTCATTGAACTGAAGGTTATTCATCGAGATACGAATACGCTTAGCGGGGTTGAATCTTTGGGTATAAACAGACAAGCTGCGGCCGTTAGTGTTGCCTTCGGCCTTGACTTCAACGGGGATTACCTCGCCCGCTACGTCAATCAGGAATTCAATCTCGGCGCGGCCTTCGGAGGTCCAGTAATAGGGCTTGTCAGGCCCTATCTGCGGCAGAAGGGCTTGGAGGACGGCATTCTCGGCCATCGCTCCCTTGAACTCCGTGTAACCGGCGTTTCGGTTTTGGATGACATCGGCTTTTACACCGGCCAGGCGGCGGAGCAGACCGCAGTCGCAGGCGTAGAGTTTGAACGCCTCCCGGTCTTCATATCCGCTGAGCGGAATGCCCGGCTTGGTAACATTGAAGATCTGATAAACCAAACCTGCATCAGCTAGCCAAGTAAGAGCGGACTCATAGTCCTTTGCCCGGGCCCCAGTGCGGATGACCTTGTATATGAACTTGCGGTTTTCCTTGCTCAGTTGTGCCGGCAGCGAATGCCAGACGGCGCGGATACGGGTAACTTCCGCCGGCTCGGCATATTTGGAGAAGTCAACTTCGTCTAGCGCCAGGATGTCCTGCAGGGTAGCATCAATTTCCGCCATGCCGGCTCCATCCAGCATTAGGGATGCTGCCTCCGGCATCCCGCCGCAAATCTGATAGCGCCGATACTCGGAAGCCAGCTTGTTGAAGATGACCGTTGGCAGATGCTCAGGTGAGGTGATCCCTTCGACATACTCGAACGTTGATGGATCGGCCATCCTGAGGAATTCCCGGAAGGTAGCGGGATACATGTCAATCCTGTTTACCTGTCCTACCGGCACTTTCATATTCTTGCGCTTGACCGCCACACCAAGAAGCGAACCGGCCGCAATGATATGATACTGGGGTGCATCCTCGCAGAAATACTTGAGCGAATTGAAAGCCTCCTCGCTCTCCTGAATTTCATCCAGAAAGATGAGTGTTTCTCCGGGCAGGAGCGGGACATCGCTGTAGGCCTGCAGTTCCTTGATGATTCGAGCCGGCTCCTTGGAAATGCGGAATGCGTCAATCACCTCCGGACTGCGGTCCAGGTCAAACTTGATGAAGTATTTATAATGCTCCTTCCCAAACCTCTCAACGGCCCAGGTTTTACCAATTTGCCGCGCTCCCAGCAGCAGCATAGGTTTCCGACGGGGCGATTCCCTCCAGCGGAGGAAGGTTTCCAGTATATCTCTTTTAATCTCCATAACTCATCATTAAGTGCAGAAAAATGTGATTATTAAACACTTTTTCGCGGTTAATCGCAAAGATAGACTACTTTCCCGAATTATGCAAATAGTAATAGAATTAAAAGCTAATGCAATTCAATGCAACAAACAAATAGATGCTAAATGATTGTTGTGCAATGATTTGCAATATTGCTTCTGTAGGAGTCACTTAAAAACCCCGTTTGACGCACGTCAGATGGGGTTTTTCATATAAAATTGTCCCAAAATTGTCCCAATGAATCGATTCGCTATTGCACCGGATGTCCGGCCTCTTTTAAAAAGCGTTTCAAGAGGAAAGCAAGGAAGTAAGGGAAGGTGTAGAACTTACCTCCCCAGCCAATATTCTTGTATCCAAACTTGACTCCATAGGAAATGTCCGGAAATGAAGGCCAGTCTATCAGGTGATTAAGAGATGCAGTGGCTCCATCCTTGGATTTAACTTCTACGGGAATTAAGTTTTGCGCATCGCGAACAAAGAAATCCATCTCCAGGGCCGGACTGTCGCTTTTGTAGTAATACAACTTGTCGTAGCCGGATTTACGGAGCATTTCTCCCACTATGTTTTCATAAATTGCACCCTTGTAAGTCCCGAAATTTTTGTTAGCCCTCAAGTCCTCCTGTGCTTCCTCATCCAGAGATGCGATTAACAGGCCGGTATCGTGATAGTATATTTTGTATGTATCGGTGTCATAGTTCCCCTTCAGCGGCAGCTCCGGATTGTTCAGACAATAGCATATATTGACAACACCAGCCTTTTCAAGCCATTCCACGGCGCCGATGTATTCGCGGTTCCTTGCCCCTCTGGCAATCTTGGTGATCTGGTACTTTTTACTGGTCTTAGCCAGGAAGGCCGAGATATGGTTGTATACAGCCAGGACCTTGGATTTGTCAGTTTGGCTGGCGTATTTTGTAATATCTTCCTCGTAGTCCAACAGGAGCTGACGTAGTAATTCCAATGTCCCCCCAAAGTGGCCATTATCAATATACATTTTTACGACCTCCGGCATGCCACCGATGGTCATATAGTCCCGGAAAACATCCATATAGGTGGAAAGTTCCAGTTCCGAGAAGGGCGTAAGGCTTGCCATATGAGTATAGAGGTCCTCAACTTGTGATTCAGCAAACCCTCTTGCCCAAAGAAACTCCTCAAAGTCCATCGAGTGCATCTCGAAATCCTCTTTGTTTCCCACAGCGTTTGACTCAATTTCCTCATAATAGATTCCCATCAGCGAGCCGGAACAGATTACGTCGTAGCGCCGATCTTCATTGAAAGACTTCAGAGACGTGGCACAATCAGGACATTTCTGCAATTCGTCGAAAAAGATAAGAGTCTTATTAGGAATAAACTTCCAGGAAGGTTCTAATAGTGAGATGTTTTTAATAATGGCATCGACTTCGTAACCACTGTCGAAGATGGTACGAAATTTTTTCTGAAGGACAAAGTTGATTTCTATGACAGATTCATAGTTCTTTTTGCCAAATGCGCGAATCGATTCCGTCTTCCCAATCTGTCTCGCGCCCTTGACGATGAGAGGTTTCCTTTCCGGATTCTGCTTCCACTGAGCCAGGAATCCGTCTATTTTTCTTTTAAGCAATTGC
>JAGCYC010000095.1 GCA_017961015.1 Bacteroidales bacterium
CTGTACGGCCGCGCTTCCAAAGGCTTTTCGGTAAAAGTGGTTTCGGACAGTCTGCGGCCGGTCCCGGTCCAAGCCGTCACGGAAAACGGCGTGGGAATGCTCACCTGGCATTTCTCCCGTCCCGTGCAGAAGGCCAGCCTTTACTTCCGCGGCAGCGCTGAGATCTACGGGATATCGGCCGATGCCTCCGTGGGCGTCGCGGTGGACAATATCCCGCTCCGGGGCTGCTCCGGCACCATTTTCACCCGTATATCGCCTTCGCTCCTGAAGGAGAGTTTTGCCCTGGACAACACCAGGCTCATCATCCTGCAGTTCGGCGGAAACTATATGCCGGTTGCGCGCAATTCCCAGGTCATAGCCTCGTATTCGGAGCAGATCCAGAAGCAGATAGCTTTCTTCCACGAGGCGGCGCCGCAGGCCAGGATCCTTTTCATCGGCCCGTCCGATATGGGCAAAAGCGTCCGCGGCCGCGTGGTCACCTGGCCCCGTCTGCCGGAGATGGTGGATTCGCTCAAGGCCGTGACACTCCGCAACGATGCCGCCTACTGGGACCTTTACCGTATGATGGGTGGGGAGAATTCGATGGTCCAGTGGGTAAGGCATTCCCCTGCGCTCGCAGGGCCGGACTACATCCACTTCACTCCGGCCGGAGCCCAGAAGGTGGGTGAAACCCTTACCCGTTCGCTGCTCATATATCACGACTTCTACAGCCTTCGCAAGGAAATCTCTCCCGAGAAGGTCAAAAAGGCTTTCTCCAAGGAATGAGACGCCTTTCTATGCCGATAAAAACGGCCTCGGCGGCCCTTGCACTGTGCTTTTCGGCTCTGCTCCAGTGCAGCGCTGCACCCCTGAGGCGCGTCCTCTCGGACCCTTCCTGCAACAGGGTGCAGTACCCCGCCGGCGATTCCCCCGACTTCCGCTGTTTCCTTTCGGCCTGGGACAGCCTCCGCTACTGGGGCAATGCCGATGTCCGCATCCTGCACGTGGGCGGCTCCCACGTCCAGGCAGGCAGCTGGAGCGACCGCCTGCGCAGCCGTATGGTCTCGCAGCGCTATGGCTCCGACGGCGGCCGCGGCCTGGTTTTCCCCTTCGCCGCCGCCCAGACTAACACTCCCGTAAGCTATACCAGCACAGCATCCGGCGAGTGGGAGAGCAGCCGCTGCCTCCACCCCGATGTGCCCCTGGGCCTGAGCGGGATGGCGGCCATTGCGCGCGACACTTCCTGCCGCGTGGCCATAGACCTGCTGCCCCGCGAAGCCTTCCTGCACCAGCCCCGCTATGTCTTCGACTCGGTGGAAGTGCTCGGGGGCGGCTCGATGGAGCCCGTCCTGCTGCTGCAGGGGAGGGATACGCTGCGGGGGACGCCATCGGCCTATGGCTACCATTTCAGCCTTCCATATTACACCGACTGGCTCCAGCTGTGTTTCTGCGGAAAGGGGCGCTATACTCTCCGCGGCTTTTATCTTGACAAGCCGGCTTCCGGGATTACCCTGGTGGAGTCCGGCGTGAACGGTGCCACCACCCAGGCCTGGCTGCGCTGCGAACTTTGGGAAAAGGAGCTGCAGCTGCTCCGGCCGGACCTGGTAATCTTTTCTATCGGCATAAACGACATACAGGGCAATAACTTCGATCCCGAGCGTTTCAAGGCCAATTACAGGGAACTGGTGCGCCGCGTGAAGCGGGTGAACCCGCACTGCGCCTTCCTCTTTACCGGAGTCAACGACAGCTGGCTCAGGCACGGTCCCAACCCCTATGGTCCCCAGGTCCAGAAGGCCTGTGAGCAGCTTGCAAAGGAGTTCCGGGGCGCTTTCTGGGACTTTTACAGCGTAATGGGAGGCGAGGGCTCTATGGCCGTATGGCAGGAAGCCGGCTTCGCCCAGCCCGACAAAGTGCATTTTACCCCCGCCGGCTACCGCCTGCTGGGCGACCTTCTTTTTGACGCGCTCCAAAGCGCCCCCCGCAAATGAACCTCTGGACGGTAATATCGGAGTTTATCGGGAACCTGTTCGCATTTGACCAGGCTCATCCGCTGCTGTTCACCCAGTTCTATTTCTGGGCGTTTTTCGCCCTTGTGTTCGCGGGCTTTTCGCTGATCCACTCCAAGCCGCTTCTGAGGAACTCCTACCTCTTTTTCGTATCCCTGTTCTTCTACTACAAGACCAGCGGCGTCTTCCTCTTCCTGCTGGTATTCGTAATAGTATATAACTTCTTTGCAGCCAAGGGGATACGGAGGCTCAGGGAAAAGCGGAAAGGCTGGGCATCGGCCCTTACAGCGCTGAGCGTGGCGGTGGACCTGGGCATCCTGGCCTACTTCAAATACGCCTACTTCCTGACCGACTTCGTGAATAACCTGCTGGGCCTTGAACTGCAGGTGCACGACGTTCTGGGCGAACTGCTCAACACCGTCACCGGCAGCTCGCTGTTCAGGGTAGATGCCATTATCCTCCCGGTGGGCATCTCCTTCTTTACCTTCCAGGCGGTGAGCTACGTAGTGGACGTGAAGCGCGCCCGTATCGAGCCGGTCCGGAACTTCCTGGACTTCGGCTTCTATCTAAGCTTCTTCCCCCAGCTGGTGGCCGGTCCCATCGTCCGTGCCAGCGAATTCATAGCCCAGCTGCACAAGCCGTACAACCTTTCCCGCCGCTGGTTCGGAATAGCCGTGTTCTGGATCCTGAACGGTCTGCTTAAAAAGCTGATTCTCAGCGACTACCTTGCTGTAAACTTCTGTGACCGCGTGTTCGAGAATCCCCTGATGTACAGCGGTTTCGAGAACCTGGGCGCCCTTTTCTGCTATTCCCTGCAGGTATATGCCGATTTCTCCGGCTACACGGATATAGCCACCGGCGTTGCGATGCTGATGGGCTTCTACCTGCCCAAGAACTTCGATTCGCCCTACAAGGCGCTCAACACCCAGCAGTTCTGGCGCCGCTGGCATATGACTTTAAGCCGATGGCTCCGCGACTACCTCTACATCCCCCTCGGAGGCAACCGCAACGCTACGGCCGGCACCTACATCATCATAATTGCGACGGCGGTTTTCGGCTCCTTCCTGAGCGGCAGCTGGTGGGTGGCCTTCGGGGTGCTGCTCCTGGCAGCCCTTATCGGCCTGTGGGCGTGGCGCAAGCCCTCCGACCGCAAGCTCATCACCACCAACATCAATTCGATGAACACGATGCTGCTGGGCGGCCTCTGGCACGGAGCCAGCTGGAATTTTATGATCTGGGGCGGCCTGAACGGCATAGGAATGATAATCTATAAGATCTGGACCAAGCGCTCGATGCTGGTCAAGCTTCTGATAGTAAGTGCCTTCACCCTTTTGTGCTGGGCTTTGGCCAAGTGGGCACCCGCGCCGGTCTGGAATATGTTCGCGGTGTGGCTGCTTATAATCCTCGCAGGCACTGCCATAAAGTTCCTGTACCGCTGGATTTCCTTTGGTGCCGATGCCGTCTTCAAGGCCCCGGCGCTTACTCCCCGCGGTGCCGTTATCCCGCTTAAGCTCTCTCCTGCGGCAGCCTGGATTTCCCGGGCCTGGGACATCTTCCAGACCTTTGTGTTCATAACCTTCACCCGTCTTTTCTTCCGCAGCGGTTCCAACCTGGATCCCGCCCTTGCAAACGAGCAGGCCTGGAATACCGCCAAGAATATGGTGAACCAGATAGGCAGCGCCTGGAACCTCTCCCTGGTTCCGGCAATGGCCCGCGAGCACGCCGCAGTCCTGCTCCTGTTCGTGGCCGGTATGCTCATCCACTGGCTCCCGGAGCGTTTCAAGCGCCGCTACCGCCTGGCCTTCGCCCGCCTGCCCCTGTTCTGGATGGTAATAGTCACCGTTCTGGTAGTGCTCTTCTTCTACCAGTTCATCACCGCCGACCTCCAGAGCTTCATCTACTTCCAGTTCTAATCCCCGCGGCCCCTGGTGTGTCCCCGCGGTACGCACCATACGCGTTTTGGCCCAAAAATGCGGAGCACGAGTACCCCGCGGTACGCACCATACGCGTTTTGACCCTAAAATGCGGAGCACGAGTACCGGCGAATCCTGCGCGGGGGCTTGCCAGTCCGATGAAAATTGGTTTTCAGGAGCAACTGCACCTGAAAATAATTTTCAGCGGCGGGTGGGA
>JAGCYC010000012.1 GCA_017961015.1 Bacteroidales bacterium
ATGCTCAAAACAGTTTTCTTCATACTACCAATTCTTCTCTTTCTGGCGTGACTTCAGGGCCTGGGCATTCTTCTCGTCCACTTTTTCCTGGGTTTCACGCTCCTTCTGCTGTATGGCCTGAAGCAGCTGCTGGGCCTGCTGGGGAGAGAGTTCCGCCTCCTGAGGCTGGGGCTGGGACTCCTGCTTATCCTCGTTCTGCTGCTGATCCTGATTCTGCTGCTGGTCCTTATTCTGGTCCTGCTGATCTTTCTGATCGTTCTGGTCCTGATTCTGCTGGTCCTGTTTGCCGTCTCCGTCGCCCTGCTGGTCCTGATTCTGCTGCTGTTGCTGCTGTTGCAGGAGTTTGTTCCGGGCATAGACATAATTCTCCTTTGCGGCCACGTCGTCCGGATTCAGCTTCAGGCTCTTTTTCAGGGCGTCCACGGCTTCCTGCCATTTTTCGGCCTGGATGGCAGCGTCGCCTAGGTTATAGTAGTACGAGGCTTCGAAATCGGCCCCCTCGGCGGCTTCCTTTCCGCCCTCCAGCATCTTCATTGCGGCCTCGGCATCCTTCTCCCGGTAAAGGGTATTGGCAAGGTTGTAGCGCGTGGAGGCAAGGCTGCTGTCCCGGAGCATAGCCTTGCGGTACTCGACATCGGCCCTGGGGAAATCGCCCTTGCGGAAGGCACGGTTGCCGCTGCGGAGCTCGGCCCTCTGGGCGAGGGCTGGCAGGCAGAGCGCCAGGGTGAATATTATGAGCAGTAAGCGTTTCATCATTCAAAGAGATTACGGCGGGGGCGGCGCCTTCCCACCAGGACTTCCAGCACGAAGAACAGCAGGGCTGCACCCAGGCAGTACATATACTGTTCGTTGTACTCCTCGAATACCATCGAGCCGAACTCCTCGTCCTCCATCCTCCTGATATCCTGGATGATGGGATTGAGGCCGAACTCCTCGTTCCCGGCGTGGATGTAAGCTCCGCCGCCGGCCTTGGCAACTTCGCGGAGGGTCTTCTCGTCCAGCCTTGTCACCACGATTTCACCGTCCTTGTCCCTCAGGAGTTCGCCGTCGATGGGTATGGGCTGACCTTCGGCCGATCCCACCCCTATGGTATATACCTTTATTCCAAGCTCGGCGGCCTGCTTTGCGGCAGCCACCGGATCGTCTTCGTGATTCTCGCCGTCGGAGATAACCACAATCACGCGGCTCTTCTCGCTCTGGGCCGAGAAACTCTTGATACTCAGCCGTATGGCATCTCCTATGGCAGTACCCTGGATGGGAATGGAGCCGGTGTCTATGCTGGAGAGGAACATCTTGGCGCTAACGTAATCGGTGGTTACGGGCAGCTGTACGAAGGAGGTTCCTGCAAAGATCACAAGGCCGATGCGGTCGTCCTGAAGGCGGTCGGCGAGGCGGGAGATGGAAAGCTTGGCCCTTTCCAGGCGGTTGGGGGAGTAGTCCTGCGCCAGCATTGAGTTGGAGACGTCAAGGGCTACTATAATCTCGGCCCCCTTGGCGCGGTGCTCCAGCAGTTTGGCTCCGCTGCGGGGACGGGCAAGGCCGACCGACAGGCATATGAGACCCAGGCAGAACAGCACCATCCTAACCCAGCCCTTGGAGCGGGAACGGGAAGGCATAAGGGCTTCGCACAGCTCTTCGTCGCCGAATGCGCGCACGCGGCGTCTGCGGAGGGCCGTCCACAGCCCGTATCCCAGCAGTAGCAGCGGGACCAGGAACAGCAGATACAGGAAGGCGGGATTGGCAAATTGCAGCATAGTCTTAGCAGAGCCTCCTGAGCAGGGCGCGCAGCAGCACTTCGGCCAGCAGGCACAGCAGGGCGGCAAGCGCGTAATTTTTAAACAGGTCCTTGTATACGGGGAAGGAATCCACGCTGGTACGCGTCTTTTCCATCCTGCCTATCTCGGCATAGATCTCACTCAGTTTGGTATTGTCGGTGGCGCGGAAATATCGGCCTCCGGTGCCGTTGGCAATACCTTTGAGGAGGGGTTCGTCAATCTCTACGGGGATGTTCTGCATCTGTATTCCCCAGGGCGTCTGAACGGGGTAGGGGGCCTCTCCGTTGGCTCCGACGCCTATGGTGTAAACCCTTATGCCATAGGTCTTTGCGATTTCGGCGGCCATACCGGGGTCAATTTCGCCCATATTGTTCACGCCGTCGGTAAGCAGGATTATTACCCTGGATTTGGCGTCGGAATCTTTCATTCGGGCAACCGCCGTGGCAAGCCCGTTTCCTATGGCCGTACCGTCTTCTATCAGGTCGGTCTGGACGTCCTTCATCAGGTTTATAAGGGTGGCCCTGTCGGTGGTGAGGGGGCACAGGGTGTAGCTCTCTCCGGCAAACACCACTATTCCCATACGGTCCGAAGGCCTCTGGGAAATGAACTCTATGGCTATGTCCTTGGCGGCGCTCAGGCGGTCGGGCTGGAAGTCCCTGGCCAGCATACTGGTGGAGACGTCCATCGCAAAGACTATGTCTATGCCTTCGGTGTCCACTTTCTCCACCTGAGAGGAGGAACGCGGGCGTGCGATGGCTATTACCAGCAGCACCAGCGCTGAAAAGCGAAGGATCTCGGGGACGTGCCTGAGGAACACCAGAGGTGTCTTTGGAGCCGATGTCCACTGCGCCAGCACTGGCACCCTCAGGTGGGGATCCCTGTCGGTGATCTCCTTATATATGTAGAGGGCTGCAAGGAGCAGGGGCACTGCCAGGAGCCACAGGAGTGCGGGATACTCAAAGAACATCGGCCTTAGGCCCCTCCTGCTGGCCTTCGGAGCTCTCCAGCTCCTGCTGGTATGTGGTGGTTACAAAGCGGACGGCGCCCGGGAGGACCTTGGCATTGTCCTGCTCCGAGGCGGTGTATTTGGCGAATTTTACGAAATCGGCCCTCTCGAAGAGATCCTGCATTTCGCTCAGGAGGTCTTCGGGGATTCCGGCATCGGCAATATCGCGGAAAATCTCGGCCGTGGTCATCTCCATCGCGCCTATCCCGTAGCGGGCGGCAATGTATTCCCTCAATGTGTCGGTGACTCCCGAGTAGAAGCCTTTCTGCTTCTCGGGGGCCCAGAGCGAGGGATCGCGTAGCTTGTCCAGTTTCCTTAGGGCCCTCAGGTGGGCGGGCTCGGCGGCCTTCTGCTCCTGCGTAATGCGGCGGCGCTTCACAAAGAAGACGATTGCGGCAGCGATGGCTGCGAGCAGCACTATCGGCAGCACTATGTAAAGCAGTACCTCATTGAATGTGAGGGGGAAACGCAGCTGCGGCTTTATGTCGTTGGGCTGGAAGTTTTCCATATCTATGGAGGGTTCCTTCACCTGCAGCGGCTTAGGGGCCCTCAGAATCAGGGTGTCTCCGTCCATCACTATCGGGAGCGAGGGCAGTTCCAGCTTTCCGCCGTACCAGGGGATGAGCTTCAGCGTGGCCTTGATGTCGTAACGCGCAGGGCTTTCCTTCCGCTTGGAAATGCGGGTGGAATCAAGTTGCCAGTCTCCGCAGATCTCGATGGGAGAATCTTCCGGAAGTTCCAGCTTGGGAAGCTCCAGGGGCGTTCCTTCCTTTACGTCGTGAAGGAGTACGCCGTAGCTCAGAGGATCGGCAACCAGCACGGAATCCCGTTTCACGAGGGGCTCCACGATGAGTTGTCCGCCGTAAGTCTGAGCCTGTGCAAAGGCCGATGCTCCCAGCAGCACTAAGGCTCCCAATATGCTCTTTATCTTCATCTGCCGTGGAATAGGGCCATAAGGCCTTTTACATAATCTTCGTCTGTGGAAATGTCCACGTGGTCCACCCGGTAGCGCAGGAAGAGGGAATCGGCTCCGTCCCGGCAGTCCCGGTACCATTTTTCATAGGCCTTCCTTACCGAGGCGGCCCCGGTGTCCACCCAGGCGCCTTTTCCGTTTTCGGCGTCCTTGGCGTGAACCAGGCCGATATCGGGAAGGCTCTTCTCCCGGGGGTCGCTCACCCTGATTACCGAAAGGTCGTGGCGGGAGGCCGCTACCTTGAGGGCGTCCTCGTAGCGCGGGGAGCCGTCGGCATTTACATCCAGCATGTCGGAGAGCAGGAAGGCGGTGCATTTCTTGCGTATGGCTCCGGCCAGGAAGCTTAGCGCTGCCGACAGGTCGGTTCCATCGCTTTCGGGCTCATACTCAAGTATTTCCCTCACTATCCTGAGGAAGTGGGTGCGGCCCTTTGCCGGAGGAATGAATTTCTCCACGTGGTCGCTCACAAGCATACAGCCCACCTTGTCGTTGTTCAGGATGGCCGAAAAA